>CAZFPG010000505.1:0-2604 GCA_964521055.1 uncultured Marinobacter sp. | reverse complement strand
AGACACCCAGCTCCGCTTCCTCATGCATGGCATGGGTACGGATCTGCACTTCCATCACCTTGCCCTCCGGGCCAATCACCGCGGTATGAAGGGACTGGTAGCCGTTTTCCTTGGGATTGGCGATGTAGTCATCAAATTCGTTGGGGATGTGGCGCCATAGCGTGTGCACAATACCAAGCGCTGCATAGCAGTCCCTTACAGCCGGCACCAGAATCCGCACGGCCCTGACATCATAGACCTGGGAAAAGTCGATACCCTTGCGGCGCATTTTTCGCCAGATGCTGTAAATGTGCTTGGCGCGCCCAGACAGTTCACCCTCGATACCGGAAGCACCCAGCTCGTCTTTCAGGGTGGTGATTACACGCTTGATGTAACTTTCCCGGTCCAGCCGTTTTTCGTCCAGCAGCTTGGCAATCTTTTTATAGGCCGTCTCATGCAGGTAGCGGAAGGAGAGGTCTTCCAGTTCCCACTTGATATGGCCGATACCCAGGCGATGCGCCAGCGGCGCATAGATATCAAAAACTTCGCGTGCAACGCGCATGCGTTTCTCTTCAGACGCATTCTTCACCGCACGGATCGCGCAGGTACGTTCGGCCAGTTTGATCAACGCCACCCGGACATCGTCGATCATGGTGACGAGCATCTTGCGAACGTTGTCGAGCTGACCCTCGGTCTGGCCAAGCACGTTGCCCTTGAGAGGATGGTGGATGGACGATATGGCAGCCATCTGCTGGACACCGTCAATCAGCCCGGCCACTTCGTCACCGAATTCCTTACGGATTTCCTCCAGGGGAATGCGTTCTTCCCGTACCGCCCGGTAGAGAATCGCCGCAACAAGACTGGCCTGGTCCAGGTGCAACTCCACCAGCACCTGGGCCATTTCTATCCCGGTACGGAAGCTGCTGGCGCCGGGCGCCCACACCCTGTCTTCACGCACCGCCTGAAAATCGATGGCTGCCGCCTTTTCACAGGCCCGTCGGAACTGTTCGGCATTTTCCAGATGAGTCTGTGATTCGATCTGACGAACCCAGCGTTCAATATCCACCTGGCCATCGCCGGTCACTGCGTAATCTTCGCGAACTTTTACCATATCGCTCTTGTTCTTCCTGGTCGCTTACCCGGCCATCCATGACCGACACCGAGATTCATCAGTTATCCACGCGCTCAAACATCGCCATGGACTCAACGTGCGTGGTGTGGGGGAACATGTCCATAACACCCGACCTCACCAGCCGGTAACCATTACGCACCATAACTCCCGCATCCCTGGCCAGCGTGGCCGGGTTGCAGGACACGTATACAATCCGCCGGGCACCGAAGGCTGTCAGGTATTCACAGACTTCCTGGGCACCGGAACGTGGCGGATCGATCAGGATCTTGTCGAATCCTTCCGCCGCCCACGGCTGTGCCGTGAAATCCGCCTGCAGGTCAGCGCCGTGGAATGCGACATTGGATAACCCATTGAGTTCCGCATTCTCACGGCCACGAACCACCATGGATTCATCGCCTTCCACACCGACCACCTGCGCGGCACGGCGGGCCAACGGCAGGGTAAAGTTCCCCAGCCCGCAGAACAGGTCGAGCACACGCTCACCGGGCTGTACATCCAGCCATTCCACGGCCCTGTGTACCATGGTGCGATTGATCCCTGCATTGACCTGGGTAAAGTCCATGGGATGAAACTTCATGGTCAGGTCGAACTCTTCCATATGATAGGACAGCCGTTCTTCGCCCGACTCCGGCCAGATCCTGTGAACCGTGTCCGGCCCCTTCGGCTGCAGGTAGATATGCAATTCATGGGCCTGGCCGAATCGGATCAGCGCGGCCGTATCGGATTCGCTCAGGGGGTCCATGTTACGGAACACCATCGCAGCCTCCCGGTCTCCGCAGGCCACCTCCACCTGGGGGATGCGCCGATAGGCCTCCAGGCCATGAAGTAAATCCCTCAACGGTGTGATGCGGTCGCCAATGCGCGGGTCCAGAACCACACAACGATCGATATCCGTCAGGAAACTGTTGCGCTTTTCACGGAAACCGACGAGTACCGACTCCCGGGCAGGGACATACTTCACCCCCAATCTGGCTTTGCGACGATACCCAAGCGCCGGCGACCGCATGGGGGCGACCCATTCCTCAGGCTCGATGCCTCCAAAATGGGCAAAGTGCTCCCGCAGAGTGTCTTCCTTGAACCGGATCTGGGCATCACCGTCCATATGCTGAAGGCTACAGCCTCCGCACAGATCCGCAAATTCGCAGGGGGGCGTGATGCGGGCATCACCCGCTTCCAGCACCTCAACTGTGCGCAGCTCGTCGAATTTGCTGCGCGAGCTGATTACTTTTGCCATCACCGTTTCCCCTGGCAGCGCTCCGTCCACAAACTGGGCCTTGCCATTATCACGGGAGATACCACGGCCGTCGTGACTCAGGGTTTCAATCACACAACGCACCGGCTCGGTGGGCAGGGGCTTCCTGCGTCTTCTGCTCATAGGATGTCTCTTGCTGGAATCTGGTGTTGGTAAGTTCAGGCGCCTGGAAACACACCGGTAGACAGGTAGCGGTCACCCCGGTCACAGATAATGGCCACGATCACCGCATTTTCAACCT
>CAZFPG010000504.1:0-2620 GCA_964521055.1 uncultured Marinobacter sp. | reverse complement strand
GAAGGCTCGCTAGCCGCCCAGGGCCTGACCCGGCGAACCGCGGTAACGGTGTCCAACTTCTCCGGCCTGCCGGGTTTCCTGCGCGGAACCAATATGCTGGCCACGGCGCCGAAGCGCATGAGTGAGCACCTACTGAAAGACTTTGCCTCAGTGCCCCTACCCTTTGACTACAAGCCATTCACCTTGCTGATGCTCTGGCACAAGCGAAACCAGAATGACCCTGCCCACCGCTGGATACGCAACCACGTTAATGGCGTAGCAGCGACAATGAATGATCTCAACATCTAACCCATCTGTTTTGTTCATACGTTGTATGAATCAGGCAGTCGTTATCCTGCTTTCATTACTGCGTAGACTGATCAGGCTCCGAGTATGTCGCTGGGAGCGGGAATGGCCTTCCGAAACACGCTGTAAATACGTCCCTGTACGCTCGGGCTCCGCCATCCATGGCTCCGCACGGTTTCGGAAGGCCATTCCCACTCCCAGCTCGCTCATCATCGAATAACTTCAGGTTCGCTAATGCTTGCATTGACCAGTGTTTGGACAACGATATTATTGGCAGCCGCTGTCGCCCTCGGGCCGCTGGCGATCGATATGTATCTGCCGGCGTTGCCCAGCATGGGGGAGTCCCTATCAGCCGGTACCGGGCAAGTTCAGCTTACGTTGAGCGTCTACATGGCAGGTTTTGCTCTAGCCCAGTTGATCTGCGGTCCCCTCGCTGACCGTTTTGGCCGGAAACCGATCATGATCGGGGGCTTTCTGCTGTTTGCGGTTGCCAGTGTTATCTGTGCCCTGGCCACTAACATTGAAACGCTGATTCTGTCCCGTTTCCTGCAAGCCCTTGGCGGCTCTGCCGGACCGGTACTCGGTCGGGCGGCAGTGCGGGATATCTACTCCCCAAGGGATGCAGCGAAGATCATGGCCATTCTGGCCAGCATCATGGCCCTGGCTCCCGCCATCGCCCCCACCCTCGGCGGGTTCATGGTGGTCGGACTGGGATGGGAGTCCATTTTCCTGGCTCTGGGTGGCTATGCCCTGGTGATGGCGGTGGTGATTGCGGTAGGCATTCCCGAGCCGATGCGACCGGAGCACCAGCAGTCCCTGCGTATCGGCAGTCTGTTGAAAAACTACCGGGCCATTGCCTCGGACATCAGTTTCCTGGGCTACACCCTGACCAACTCACTGACCTTCGCCGGCCTGTTTGCGTTCCTGTCCGGGTCATCATTTGTACTGATCGATTTCCTGGGGGTGAAGCCAGAGCACTTTGGCCTGTTCTTCGCCTGTATCGTAGCCGGCTATATTGGCGGCAACCTCACCGCGATTCGCCTGGGTCGCCGCCTGGTGCCCGACCAGATCCTGGTTCGGGGCCTGGTTATTTCTGTGGCCGGCGGTGGCCTGATGGCTGCACTGGCGATGACACAGGTTTACAACGTCTGGGCTGTAATCCTGCCTCAATCCCTGTTCATGATTGGTGTTGGCATGGTACTGCCCCAGACCATGGCCGGAGCTCTGGCCAACTTCCCGCAAATGGCCGGCTCCGCCTCTGCGCTTTTCGGCTTTACCCAGATGCTGGTCGCAGCCGCTATCGGCATGCTGGTAGGGCATTTCCACGACGGCACCTCCCTGGTGATGGCCGCAATCATTTCGATATGTGCCGTTGCAGCCCTGGCCAGCTACCTGCTGCTGGTCCAGCGGCGCCCGGCGCCGGGATTCGAGCCCGCCTGATGATTGCTTATTTCCGCCTATGGATGAAAAAGCATCCAAAATGAGCTACACAGAGTAAGTTGTTTCTATGCAAATCCATCAGGCCAGAAACAGGGAGATCCAAATGAGCAATGTAACACTGGGCGGCGATCCGATTACCGTCAGCGGCACCTTACCGCAACCGGGCGACACCGCCCCGGACTTCACCCTCACCACCCAGGGCCTGGAGGACGTCACCCTCGGCAACTGGGCTGGCAAGCGCAAGATTCTGAACATCGTCCCAAGTGTCGACACTCCAACCTGCGCCACCTCCACCCGCAAATTCAACGAGAAAGCCAGCAGCCTGGATAACACCGTAGTGCTTGTTATCTCCGCAGATCTGCCTTTCGCCGCCGGCCGTTTTTGTGGTGCAGAAGGGCTGAAGGACGTCATCACCCTGTCGAGCTTCCGTAATTACAGCTTCCAGCAGGACTATGGTGTTGCCATTCAGGACGGGCCGCTCGCGGGGCTTACCGCCCGTGCGGTGGTGGTTCTGGATGAAGACAACAAGGTTCTGCACAGTGAGCTGGTGGGGGAAATCAAGGACGAGCCGGATTATGAGAAGGCGCTTTCGGTGCTTTGATTTTTCGCTTTCTTAGCCGGGCAGGATTCATTGTCGGATTACAGCTTCGCCTAATCCGACCTACCCGACCTACGTTGTGGATTGGCGATAACTGTGTTGTCAGATCGGGCCAGGGGTGGGGTGTATTTTCTGGCGGGAAAAGGTGTCCGAGCAAAGCGAGTTCTTTTCCCATAAGAAAAAACACCCCACCCCTGGCCCAGCCCCCACAGCCCCCCCACCCCGCCGGCCCCGGGGCAAACCCCCCCCCCCAGCCGCAACCCTGCGAACAGCGCACCCCCGCACCACCCCCCCGGA
>CAZFPG010000503.1:0-2633 GCA_964521055.1 uncultured Marinobacter sp. | reverse complement strand
TCAGCATGCTTGCCGTTTCCGGCATTCTGCTGATGGTCTTCATGAGTGGCCGGTTTATCAAGTATCTGGCCGATGCAGCCGCGGGCGAACTGGCCGGCGACGTGTTGTTCCAGATCATGGCCTACCGGTTTCCCGGATTCCTTGAGTTGATCCTTCCACTGGGTTTCTTCATCGGCATTCTGCTGGCTTACGGGCGGATGTATCTGGAAAGTGAAATGACGGTGCTGTTTGCCTGCGGTGTCAGCGACAAGCAACTGCTCGCTAAAACCCTGATTGGCAGCATCCCGGTGATACTGACAGTAGGGGCCATGAGCCTTTATATCTCGCCCTGGGGTATGAAGCAGGTTGAAGGCATTTTCAATGAGCAGCGTCAGGCCACGGAATTTGAAATGCTGGCGCCAGGGCGCTTCCAGTCCCTGTCGTCCGGTGGGCGTGTTACCTATACAGAAGGCTTGAGTGAGGACAAGCGCCGGCTTGAGGGCGTTTTTATTGCGGAGTACAGCCCGAAAGGTAAAGGCCTGTCGATTATTACTGCCCGTGAAGGCTCCCAACTGATTGATGAGGAGACCGGCAGCCGGTTTCTGGTGCTTGAGGAAGGGGCGCGTTTCGAGGGTACGCCCGGTCAGTTGGATTACGATGTCACTGGTTTCGACGCCTATGGCCTGAAGATTCGCAGTGGCGAAGCCGGTCAGAAGGAGCTGGAAGAGGGGCTCAGCACCTCGGCCCTGATGGCATCGAACAATCCCGAGCATCGCGCAATGCTGCACTGGCGATTTACGCTGCCGCTTATTGTTCCCATCGTAACCTTGCTGGCTGTGCGGCTGAGCCGTGTCAATCCGCGGCAGGGGCGTTTTTTCCACCTGCTTCCGGCGATGCTGGTCTACATCACCTACCTGGGCCTGCTTATAGTCGCCCGGGATGCCCTTGAAAGTGGCAAGGTGCCGGAGTGGATCGGCCTGCTATGGGTCCACGCCATCTTCCTTGTGCTTGGCCTCTGGCTGCAGTTCGGCCCTGCCTGGCTTTACCGGCGCCGGCTGGTTCGGGAGGGGCGCACCCATGCGTAAGATTGACCGCTACGTCATGAGTACCGTAGGGGGCGCCATGTTCCTGGTGATGCTGGTGGTGCTGTCACTGGATCTGATTTTCGCCTTCATCGCCGAACTGGATGATGCCAAGAACGATTACCAGATGGTTCAGGCGCTGTTGTATGTGTTCATGACCTTGCCCCGCCGCATTTACGATTACCTGCCTCTTGGGGCGTTCATGGGGGCGCTGGTCGGGCTCGGAACCATGGCGAGCTCATCAGAGCTGACGGTAATCCGTGCCGCCGGGGTGTCCCTGAAGCGTATTGTCTGGTCGGCGATGAAGCCGGCGTTGGTGGTTGTACTCATTGGCGTGCTGATTGGTGAATACGTTGCGCCTCCCGCGGAACGGATGGCCCAGAGCCAGAAAGCGATAGCCCAGGGCGCGGGCGAAAACGTTGCGTCTGCATCCGGTGTCTGGCACCGGGAGGGTGAGGTGTTCATGCACCTGAATGCCGTCCAACCGAATGGGGTGCTCCACGGGGTTTCGCTGTTTCGTTTTGACGATGAGCGCTGGCTGGTGTCGGTCAGCTTCGCGGAACGAGGCATATACCAGGGCGATCACTGGTCGCTGGAAAATGTCACCACCACCAACCTGAGTGAAGACAGGACCAGCCAGGAGAAACACCGGGTGCTGCGCTGGGAAACCGGGTTGTCGCCGGATGTGTTGAGCGTGCTGATCGTAAAGCCGGAGGATCTGTCCATCTCCGGCCTCTATACCTATGCCAGCTATCTGGGTGAGCAGGGTTTGAGTGCGGCGAACTACTGGCTGGCCTTCTGGAAGAAAGTCCTGATGCCGCTGGGCACGGCGGTGATGGTGTTGGTGGCGATTTCGTTCGTGTTCGGCCCGCTGCGATCCGTCACCATGGGGTTCCGGGTGTTTACCGGCCTGATCGTGGGGCTGCTGTTCAAGTACATGCAGGATCTTCTGGGCCCCATGAGCCTGGTTTTCGGCTTCAGTCCGGTGCTGGCCATTATTCTGCCCATCGCCATTAATGCAGTGGTCGGGGCAATACTGATGAAGCGGGCAGGGTAGCTCTATTTTCTGGGCTCTTTGGGCACGGACGCAACGATGCTGCCGGAGGCCCGGTCCGTCAGTGACAGCCCGTTGATGGGATAGAACAGCGTGACGATGGCCGGGATGGTGACAAACAGGGTGGCGGCGTTCAGGTAGTACGCGCCCAGAAGAGCCACGAACAGGATTGCAGCCGCCGCGGAGTAACGTTTGAGCGCCTGGGTCCAGGAAACGGATGTGCCGTCGAGGTTTTCAATGCGAATGCGCCATACCTGCATGCCCAGTGTCTGGCCGTTTCTGGTCCAGAAATAAGCAAAGAAAAGGTACAGGGCCAGGAACAGCACAAACGTGAGTATCGGGTCTGCACCGATGGTGCCTTCCTCTGCCATTTCCTCGTACTTGTCCCAGCCGGTCATCCAGCCTGCAACGAGGGTGTATGCCCAGGTGGTCACCAACAGCACCGCAACACTGATCAGCGAATCGTAGATCACGGCCATGAGTCGCTTGATGAACGGGGCGGGAGGCAACAATTCCTC
>CAZFPG010000502.1:0-2658 GCA_964521055.1 uncultured Marinobacter sp. | reverse complement strand
CGCTCAACCTGGGCCTTGAAAATCGCCTGGGCGACAAGATGGGCCTGCTCTCCGGCGGCCAGCGCCAGGCCGTAAGCCTGCTGATGGCCAGCCTGACACCCTCTGCCATCCTGCTGCTTGATGAACACACCGCCGCGCTGGACCCGAAAACCGCGGCCTTCGTGCTGGACCTGACCACACAGATCATCGAAGAGCAGAAGCTCACCGCACTGATGGTCACCCACAGCATGAAACAGGCACTGGAAGTCGGCGACCGCACGGTAATGCTGCACCAGGGCCAGGTAGTGTTCGATATTGCCGGCAAGGACCGTGAAGGCCTGGAAGTGAAGGATCTTCTGGAGCTGTTCGAGAAACAGCGCGGGCTGGAAATTACCGACGACAGCCTGCTGCTGGGATAGGAAAACGGCTACAGGGGGCGGTTAACCTCCTCCTGTAGCCAGAACGGCTCAGTGGCCGTAGATGATCATCCGGGTGTTGGTGATGGCCAGGTCATCCATAAAGACACTGCCTATGGATGTTCCGCCAACAATCACACCGCCAATGCTCATGTCTGCCCGGAATTCCGGGATTTCAATGGCAAGGCTACTGACGCCCTGGGAGTTAGCGGTTTTATAGATCCCCATTTCCACACGGGCAAACAGGTCCAGCGGCTGCGGCGCCTGCAGGTCATAGTCGGCACCGGTCAGTCTCAGGTCCTCGATACCCATCGCCAGAAATGGCACCTCGAAATCCATATCATCGATGGCAAGATCGGCGCGGATACTCATCACATCCGTAGCGGTATCCACGCGAATGGTGCCCGAACCGATCAGCGCATCCATGTGGAAGTTGTCGATAATCGTCGTACTGTTACCACTGCCTGCCAGGTTCCACTCGCCGGTTGCGATCCGCAGATCCACGGCTCCGAAGGTCATGGGCAGGATGTTGATAATGGCATCACCGTCGTTGGCGATGTCGATGTTGATACGGACGTTATCGAGAAGATCGCTGGGGGCGGCGCCGGTCAGATTGGTCCCCATCTCGGAAAACATATCGATCCGGTTGGTACCACCCACAGAGATATCGTTGATGACCATGGACCCTTCATCAGTATAGATAAAACGGTCAATGTTCAGCTTGGTTTCCAGCTCAATGGTCACACCAGCCTGGCCGGTAATGTTCCCCATCGTGCTGTCATCCAGCATTTCTATGTCTGCCATTGCGGCAGCAGGCAACCCTGCGACGCCCAGCGCTAGCAGTGTTCGTTTCAGGCCTTTCATTATTATGTTCCTTTTTTAGTAGTTGTCCTTCCTGTGGGCCACTACTACCTACGACTCCACACATCTACTTTAGCGACAGGTATCAAGGGGGTACGTGCATCGTTCACATTTAAGTGACTTCATGAACATTTTTTCAGGTTTTATGCTGCACAGTTTTTGACCACAACATCTAGTGGTTTCTGGCAGAACCGCTCAAGACGCCGTTTTGACAGGCATTTCCCGATTTTCAAGCATTCTTCCATTGATTTTCTTACGCTTTCAGCGGCAGTCTATAGTTGACTTCTTATTCACAGACCACTATATCCTGTTATACTCATTCGACATTCACCCATATATGGGATTCCCTGCGCCTATCCGCCACAAGTGGTGAAAGCAGGCAAACCGGGTGAGCATCTTTTCCGTAAGCCTGCTGTCATACCCTTTCAGGGGCGGATAGCGGGCCAGAAAAACACCAGATCTAGTGTCTGACCGGATCTGCAGCAAGACAGCCCGCAAGGCTGCGCACAGTCTAGAAACACACATGGGGTATGGCCGGCTGCGGTTTGCAGCGGTCATCAACAGAAATACCGGACATCCGAGGGTGGCAATGAACGCTAAAGCACAGGCAGTGATAACAACAATTCCAATGCAGGAAGCTTCGCTGGACATCTGGAACAGCAAGTACCAACTCAAAACCAAGACCGGTGAGCCGGTCGACAAGGACATCGAGGCCACCTACAAACGTGTTGCCACCGCCCTCGCCGAAGTGGAAAACAAGGCCGACCGCGCCAAGCACATGAAAGAGTTCGCCTGGGCGCTTCGTCACGGTGCCATCCCCGCCGGCCGCATTACCTCCAACGCCGGCGCCGAAGCCCACAAACCGTCCACCTCTACCATCAACTGTACCGTCTCCGGCTCCGTTCAGGATTCCATGAACGACATCCTGGAGAAAAACCACGAAGCCGGCCTTACCTTGAAAGCAGGCTGCGGTATCGGCTACGAGTTCTCCACCCTGCGCCCGAAAGGCGCCTATGTAGCCGGCGCTGGCGCCACCACATCCGGCCCGCTGTCGTTCATGGATATCTTCGACCGCATGTGCTTCACCGTGTCTTCCGCCGGTGGCCGCCGTGGTGCCCAGATGGCCACCTTCGATGTGCACCATCCGGACGTGATCGACTTCATCCAGGCCAAGCGTGAAGACGGCCGCCTGCGCCAGTTCAACCTGTCACTGCTGATCACCGAAGACTTTATCGAAGCCGTGCGTAACGGCGACGACTGGCACCTGTCCTTCCCGGTCACCCGGAAGGAAGCGGAAGACGAAGGCATGGACCTTTCCGACACCAGCCAGTTTGTGTACCGCGACTTCCCGATCCAGAACGGCTACGTGGTCAACGACGAAGGCAAGGTGGCGTGCAAGATC
>CAZFPG010000501.1:0-2690 GCA_964521055.1 uncultured Marinobacter sp. | reverse complement strand
CGTCTGTTCGGGGTGATGTACGCGGCCCTTTGCAGACCGTGATTGGCCTTGGTTGGCATTGCCGCGCCCCCAGGGTTGGGTTCCCGGCGTGTCTGCAAAGTACTGCTTCCATCGCCGCATACTCCGAAGTCCATAACACTAGTGTCCCAGATAACTCCTAGCTCCCACAAACAAACCTAGTTCCTACCACCTATACTCCAATTGGTACAAAACCTGCAAAACCCAAAACAAACCAACAGGGAACCAACAAAGTGTCCGCACCCGATCTGACCACCACCATCCAGAAACTGATCAACCAGGAATCCCTCCCCGATTCCTACGCCGACACCGTCAAAAAGACCATCCTCCCCCTGGCCCAACATATCCAGAGCCTCAGGAAAGCCCGTGAAGAGCCAATCACCATCGGCATCCACGGCGCCCAGGGCACCGGAAAATCCACCCTGACCGAATTCCTCAGGGAACTGCTGACCATCCATTACCGCATACCCACAGCCAGCTTCTCCCTGGACGACCTCTACCTCACCCGTGCCGAGCGGGAAAAACTGGCGGAGGAAGTCCATCCGCTGTTCATAACCCGCGGCGTACCCGGCACCCACGACATTGCCCTGGGCCAACAGGTTATCGAGCAGTTGAAAGCCGCCGGCCCGGATGCTGAAACACCCATTCCTGCCTTCGACAAATCCCGCGACGACCGATTCCCGCAGGATCAGTGGCCGGTATTCCGTGGCAGGGCAGAGGTGATCCTCATTGAGGGCTGGTGCGTGGGAGCGGTACCGGCAGCCAGCGAGGCGGAGTTAATGGAGCCGGTCAACGAACTGGAGCGGTCAGAGGACCCGGAAGGCAGCTGGCGCCAGTACGTCAACCGCTGCCTGAAGGGAGAGTACAGCCGGTTTTTCAACCAGGTCGACAGCCTGATCATACTGAAGGCGCCTTCCATGGAATGCGTTCTCCAGTGGCGCACCCTTCAGGAGCACAAGCTCCGGGAGCGAAACAGAGGTGCACCAAAAGAGGGCGGGAAAGAACGTGAGGCTGCCCGCCCATCGCGCATCATGAGTGACGAACAAGTCGTCCGCTTCATCATGCACTACGAGCGAATCACCCGGGCCAGCCTTGAAGACATGCCAGCCCGCGCGGATTGCGTGATCAACGTGGGTAAAGACCACAGTTTCGGTGAACCGCTGATCCGTCAGCGCCAGTAGAGGATGCTGCCATGCCCAAACCCCGTCTGATCCTGTTTTCCGACCTGGACGGCTCTTTGCTGGACCACGACAGCTACGACTGGTCCCCTGCAAAGCCCGCGCT
Source organism: uncultured Marinobacter sp. (assembly GCA_964521055.1). Taxonomy (GTDB): domain Bacteria; phylum Pseudomonadota; class Gammaproteobacteria; order Pseudomonadales; family Oleiphilaceae; genus Marinobacter. The sequence goes on along the minus strand of CAZFPG010000501.1, from coordinate 1,388 downwards.
GGCGCGGTTGGCAGCAGCGGACATCCCGGTGGTGCTCAACTCCAGCAAGACCGCCGGCGAGATACGCGCTGTCAGGGAACAGCTGGATAACACTGCCCCCTTCATCGTGGAAAACGGCGCGGCCGTGATCATTCCCGCGAACTGTTTTGGACCGGGCCCGGAGCAGGTGCAGACTTTTGGGGCACCACGGAACGAGGTGCTGGCGCTGCTGAAAGAGTTAAGAGAGGAGGGTTTCCTGTTCCGCAGCTTCTCAGACATGAGCCCGGCAGAGCTGGCCAGCCACTCCAACCTCTCGGAATCGGAGGCTGAGCTGGCGAAAGAACGCGCAGGCACAGAGCCGCTTTTGTGGGAGGGAGATGAGGACTCACTGGCCGAATTTCGCCAGAAACTGAGCGAGAAAAACTGCCGCCTGGTGCAGGGTGGGCGCTTTCTTCATGCCATGGGTACCTTCGATAAAGCCGATGGGGTCCGGTTCTTGCTCAATAAATATCGAGAGCACTATCGAGAGCACTACAGGGAGCAATTTCCCGTTGACAGGGTAATCGCCATCGCACTGGGTGACAGCCCCAACGATCAGCAAATGCTGGAAGAGGCAGATATTGCGGTGATCGTGCGGGGTGTGCAGTCCGACAGCGTTTCCCTGCCGTCCCAGAGCCGGGCCATACGGTCCATCAAAACCGGCCCGGCCGGCTGGAATGAATGCGTGCTGAATCTGCTGATTGAGTACGGTTACTGAAACCGGACATCGAAACCACAGGAGAGCCGCCATGGGCGACTTTTATCAGAACGGCATCATCACAACCCTCCACAACCTGTGCCGCCGACCGGTGGAAGAGCTTGAGCAGGAACTGATGAGCTTTCGCAAGGCCCGGCCCATGTCACTGGTTTTGCCATCGCTGTATTCAGAACTGGAAGGCCCGGCCCTGAAGAACATCGTGAAGGAACTGGCCAAGGTGCCCTATCTGGAGCAGATTGTCATAGGCCTGGACCGGGCCAACGAGCAGGAGTATCGCCACGCACTGGAGTACTTCTCCGAACTGCCCCAGCACGTGCGGGTGCTGTGGAACGATGGCCCCAGGCTCCGGGCGCTGGACGTCAAGCTACGGGAACAGAACCTGGCGCCCACGGAAATGGGTAAGGGCCGAAACGTCTGGTACTGCTTCGGGTATGTGCTTGCCTCCGGAATGAGCAAATCCGTGGCCCTGCACGATTGCGATATCCTCACCTACTCCCGTGATCTGGTGGCGCGGCTGATTTACCCGGTGGCCAACCCCAACTTCAACTACATGTTCTGCAAAGGTTATTACGCCCGCGTAGCGGATAGCAAAATGAATGGCCGTGTCAGCCGCCTGCTGGTTACGCCACTGATCCGTGCGCTGAAGAAAGTA
>CAZFPG010000500.1:0-2694 GCA_964521055.1 uncultured Marinobacter sp. | reverse complement strand
GGTCATGAATCGACTGCAGTTCCGTAAAAAAAGGCTGCGGCACTCTCTATTGCTATTGTCTAGCCAGCGCCGCAGCTCGATTAACTTACATGCAGGGAGTGGGGTGGCCTAGCGGGCACCGTTTCCATGCATCCGGTCAACGTTCTTTTCCTTGTGCTTCAGGATCTGCCTGTCCAGCTTGTCCACCAGTGCATCAATGGCGGCATACATATCGCTGTTCTCGGCCTTTGCGTGAATTTCACCACCTATCACGTGTAACGTAGCTTCCGCCATCTGGCGTACTTTTTCCACCTCCAGGGTGACCTGGCAATTGCTGATGTGGTCGAAATGCCGCTCAAGCTTTTCAAATTTGCCAGAAACGTAATCCTTCAACGCGGGGGTCAGTTCTACGTGATGGCCTGAAATATTGAGTTGCATAGGCGTCTCCTGTTATCGAAAGTATTCTAGACCAGTCGCTTCCTCTCGTTGGACGGAGGAATGTGCATTGCCTCACGGTACTTGGCCACGGTTCTTCTCGCCACCTTGATACCCTGTTCTCCTAGCATGGCTGCAATTTTACTATCGCTCAATGGCTTTTTCGGAGTTTCCGTTGCTATCAACTTCTTGATCATCGCCCGGATCGCGGTTGAAGAGCACTCTCCGCCTTCGTCGGTGCTGACATGGCTTGAGAAAAAGTACTTGAGTTCAAAAATGCCCCGCGGCGTATGCATGTACTTCTGGGTGGTTACCCTGGAAATGGTTGACTCATGCATTTCCACCGCCTGGGCAATATCCGACAGGATCAGTGGCTTCATGTATTCTTCGCCATGATCCAGGAATCCCTGCTGGTGCTCGACAATCCGCGTGGCCACCTTGAGCAGGGTTTCGTTGCGGCTTTGCAGGCTTTTGATAAACCACTTCGCTTCCTGCAACTGGTCCCGCAGGTAGGTGTTGTCGGCACTGCTGTCCGCACGCTTTATAAGTGAAGCATAGCTTGCATTGACGCGAATGCGCGGTGCAATTTCCGGATTCAGCTCCACCCGCCAGCGTTCATTGTGTTTGCGGACGATGACATCCGGTATCACATAGTCCGGTTCGGCCTGGTCGAGAGTGTCCCCCGGGCGCGGGTTCAGCCCGGTAATCAGGGCCAGCACGTCACGCAACTGGTCTTCCTTCAGGCGGCTGCGTCGCAGCAGCTGGGCGTAGTCACGATTGCCCAGCAGGTTGATGTAGTGAGTAATCACCAGCCGCGCCTGGGCCAGCCAGGGGGTGTCCGGTGGCAGCTGGTTGAGCTGGATCAGCAGGCACTCCTGCAGGTCCCGGGCGAAGACCCCCGGCGGGTCGAAATGCTGCAGGCGGTGTAGTACCGCTTCCACTTCATCCAGTTCCAGGGGATCTTCATCCGCCTCATCCACCATCCCCGAATGGATTTCCTCAAGCGGGGAGGTCAGGTAACCGTGGTTATCAACAGCGTCCATCAGGGCGTGGGCGATGGCCTGGTCCCGTTCACTCAGGGGGGTCAGGTTCAGTTGCCATTCCAGATGATCGTGGAGGGTTTCGGTGGGCGAGTTGCGGGTTTCGAAATCATTGTCGTTTTCGTCGTCGTTACGGGCCGACGAAGCGGGTGCTGACTGGTAGATGTCGTCCCAGGCTGTATCAACCGGAAGGTCATCGGGAATGGTGTCGGGGCTGTCGGTCTCCGACGACCAGTCGGGCCCGTTTTCAGATTCATCCCAGTCAGACGATGATTCCGGGGCGGTGTTCGAGTCTTCGGAAGACGATGATTCAGGGGCATCGTTGTCGCTTTCCGTGGATTCCGGATTCTGGTTGTCGTCGTCTTCCGAAGTTTCCAGCATGGGGTTGGATTCCAGCGCCTGCTGGATTTCCTGCTGGAGGTCTAGGGTGGAGAGCTGCAGAAGCCTGATAGCCTGTTGCAGCTGGGGCGTCATGGTGAGGCTTTGACCCAGCTTTAACTGTAATGAGGCTTTCATAACCATAGTTCAGGATCCGTCACTCGGTCGCTCCCGGGCGTTGTGGTTGCAAAAAAACTCTATGTATGCTGGCTACTTGCCGTGCCAAGCAAGTTCTTTGCCGAGTGTACTACAGGCGAAATTCATTGCCTAGATACACTTCCTTGACCTGCTGGTTGGCCAGGATGTCGTCCGAGTTGCCGGAAGCGATGATGTGCCCTCCGCTGACGATGTAGGCATTTTCGCAGATGTCGAGGGTTTCCCTCACGTTATGGTCGGTTATCAGCACGCCAATACCTTTGTCCCTCAGGTGCCGGATAATCTGCTTGATATCACTGACCGAGATCGGGTCCACCCCGGCAAACGGTTCGTCCAGCAGGATGAAAGCGGGCTCCATGGCCAGCGCGCGGGCAATTTCCACACGCCGCCGTTCGCCGCCGGACAAGGCCATACCAACGCTGTCGCGGATATGGGTGATGTGGAACTCCTCCAGCAACCCTTCCAGTTTGGTATTCCGGTCGCTGCGGCTGAGCTCGCGGCGGGTCTCAAGGATGGCCATGATGTTGTCGCGCACGGTCAGCTTGCGAAACACCGAGGCTTCCTGGGGCAGGTAACCGATTCCCTTGCGGGCCCGGCCATGCATGGGTAGTGGCGTGATGTCCTGGTTGTCGATGGTGATGCGGCCGTTGTCGGCGGGAACCAGACCCACGATCATGTAGAAGCAGGTGGTTTTGCCGGCACCGTT
>CAZFPG010000499.1:0-2702 GCA_964521055.1 uncultured Marinobacter sp. | reverse complement strand
TCACTAAAGTGAAACAATCAGCCCAGAAGCTTGATCAGTACACCCGCAGCCACCGCAGAGCCGATAACACCAGCCACGTTCGGGCCCATGGCGTGCATCAGCAGGAAGTTCTGCGGATTGGCCTCAAGACCAACCTTGTTGGAGACCCGTGCCGCCATCGGCACCGCGGATACCCCGGCAGAACCAATCAACGGATTGATGGGCTCTTTGACGAAAGCATTCATCAGCTTCGCCATCAGAACACCACACGCGGTACCAACACCAAAGGCCACAATGCCCAGCCCCAGGATGCCCAGAGTCTGGCCGTCCAGGAAACTGTCAGCCATCAGCTTGGAGCCAACCGACAACCCGAGGAAGATGGTCACAATATTGATCAGCGCGTTCTGGGCGGTATCGCTCAGGCGCTCAACCACACCACACTCACGCATCAGGTTACCGAAGCAGAACATACCCAACAGCGGAGCCGCATCCGGAAGGAACAGGGCCACAGCAACCAGCACCACGATCGGAAAGACAATTTTCTCTTTCTTCGTTACCGGGCGCAGCTGGGTCATCTTGATGGCCCGCTCTTTCTGGGTTGTCAGCGCCTTCATGATCGGCGGCTGAATCATCGGAACCAGGGCCATGTAGGCGTAGGCTGAAACCGCAATCGCACCGATCAGGTGGGGTGCCAGCACACTGGACACATAGATGGACGTCGGACCATCGGCACCACCGATGATACCGATGGCAGCTGCTTCCAGAATGGTGAATTCAAGAATACCTGCCCAATCAAGCAGTGCGGCGCCAAGCACAGTACCGAAGATACCGAACTGGGCAGCAGCGCCCAGCAGCAGCGTCTTGGGGTTGGCCAGCAGCGGGCCGAAGTCCGTCATTGCACCTACACCCATGAAAATCAGCAGCGGCCCAACGGTACTACCGATAACAATGGTATAGAAGTTGTAGAGCATGCCATTGCCATAGCCATTATCCTGGGCGACCGCATTGGCCATGCTTACGGTGGCGTAGCTGGCATCCTTGTACGCAGCCTTGAACGCTTCCTTGATCTCCGGCGTTACCGCCTGGCCGGCCTGATAGGATACGTCCAGAACACTCGCCAATGCAGCCAGCGCCTGTGGTTTGGCAAAATGAATGGCATTTTCCGCCGCAGACAGGGCAAGTCCCGCCTCCGGAATATTCGCCAGAATGCCACCGAAGCCAATCGGCACCAGCAGCAATGGCTCGAACTTCTTGCGAACCGCAAGATACAGAAGCAGGAGGCCAATGAGGATCATCACCACCTGGCCGGGTTCTATATTGAACAGGCCACTGCCCGTCCACAACGTCAGTAATTTTTCCATGGAATGCTGGCCCTTATGCGATTGTCAGCATTTCATCATCAACGGAGACGGCATCACCGACCTTGATGAAGACTTCGCCGATAGTACCGGCCTTGGGTGCGCGCACCTCGGTTTCCATTTTCATGGCTTCGAGGATAATCATCACATCGCCTTCTTCAACGACGTCACCGGGAGAAACCAGTACCTTGAAGATGTTGCCACCCAACGGCGCCGGAACCGGCTCGCCACCACCTGCAGGAGCTGGCGCGGGCGAGGAAGCCGCGGGCGTCGCTGCGCCGGAACCGCCCTTGCTTTCGATCTGGCTGATTTCGCCACCCTCACTAACGGCCACCACGTACTCCTTGCCGTTAACTTCCACGGTGTAGGTTTCCGGGCCACCCTTCTTGGCGGGAACCGATGCTGCAGCTGCATCTTCCTTGGTTGGTACCGGCTCGAACGCGTCCGGATTACCCCGGTTTTCCAGGAACTTGAGACCGATCTGCGGGAACAGGGCATAAGTGAGAACATCATCCACTTCCTGCTCGGCCAGTTTGATGCCTTTCTCCTTCGCGATGTCCCGGAGCTCTTCGGTAAGCTTGTCCATTTCCGGCTCGATCAGGTCAGCTGGACGGCAGGTAACTGGCTCTTTTCCGTCCAGAACGCGATCCTGCAGCTCCTTGTTCATTGGCGCCGGTGCAGCACCGTACTCGCCCTTCAGAATCGCGGCGGTTTCCTTGGAGATCGACTTGTAGCGCTCACCGGTCAAAACGTTCAGTACCGCCTGGGTGCCAACGATCTGGGAAGTCGGCGTAACCAGCGGAATGAAGCCCAGGTCTTCACGTACCTTGGGGATTTCATCCAGAACCTGGTCGAATTTGTCGGCCGCGTTCTGCTCTTTCAGCTGGTTTTCCATGTTGGTCAGCATGCCCCCCGGAACCTGGGCAATCAGGATGCGGGAGTCGGTGCCCCTGAGGCTGCCTTCGAACCTGGCGTACTTTTTACGGACTTCACGGAAGTAACTGGCAATCTCTTCAAGCAGGTTCAGATCGAGGCCTGTGTCACGATCGGTTCCTTCCAGAATCGCAACCACCGCTTCGGTGGGCGAGTGACCGTAGGTCATACTCATTGAGGAGATGGCCGTATCCACATTGTCGATTCCGGCTTCCGCTGCCTTAATAGCGGTTGCGGTAGACATACCGGTGGTGGCGTGGCACTGCATGTGAATCGGAATATCCAGTTCTTTCTTCAGACGGCTGACCAGATCAAAAGCAACATAGGGCTTGAGGATGCCGGCCATGTCCTTGATGGCGATGGAATCCGCACCCATATCCGCGACTTCCTTCGCCAGCTCTACCCACATTTCGATGGTATGAACCGGGCTGG
>CAZFPG010000498.1:0-2711 GCA_964521055.1 uncultured Marinobacter sp. | reverse complement strand
GTACCTGATACTGCTCTTCGGCATCGCATGGATTACCGAAAAGGGCGTGCTGCCACGCAGTTGGGTCCGCCATCCGCTGGTCTACACACTGAGCCTCGGCGTCTATGCCGGCATTTGGGCGATCTATGCCGCGGTGGGCATGGCGGCGGAATCCGGGTTTGGCTTCCTGGCCTATTACCTGGGCATCAGTGGTGCCTTTCTGCTGGCGCCGGTGCTGCTCAACCCGGTCATGCGAATTGGGCGGGCGTACCAGCTCACCTCTCTGGCCGACCTGTTTGCCTATCGCTACCGCAGCCAGTGGGCAGGCACCCTGGTTACCGTCTGTTCCGGCACCGCGATACTGGCACTGCTGAGCATGCAGATCCAGGCAGTCTCCACCTCCGCCAGCCTGCTGGCTCCAGACACCTCACCCCGGCTGATCAGCGTACTGTTCAGCATCATCGTGGTGCTGTTCGCCATGCTGTTTGGTACACGGCGTAACCAGGGTTCGCAAAATCACCAGGGCCTGGTACTGGCAATTGCCTTTGACTCACTGGTCAAGCTGTTCGCCCTGCTCACCCTGGGGGGTGTGATTCTGTTTGGCGTATTCGACGGCCTGGGAGGGCTGGAAACCTGGCTGGCAGACCAGAGCACGCCGGTCAGCTCCATGACCATGAGCATCGATGACGGCAGCTGGCGTGCGCTGATGCTGATGTCCTTCGCCGGCGCCCTGGTACTTCCCCATATGTACCACATGACCTTTAGTGAGAACCCCTCTCCCAAGGCACTGGCCAAAGCCAGTTGGGGGCTCCCCCTGTACCTGCTGTTGCTTGGCCTGCCGGTACCACTGATTCTCTGGGGTGGCCAGGCGCTGGCCGCCACCACCGGCCCCGACTTCTATGCCATTGGTACGGCCCAGGCACTGGGCAGCCCGGCACTGACCCTGTTGATGTACATCGCAGGACTATCTGCCGCCAGCGGCCTGATGATTGTCAGTACCCTGGCGTTGGCCGGCATGGTCCTGAACCATGCCGTGCTGCCCCTACGCACACCGAAAGACCACGGCGACATCTACCACTGGCTGAGATGGGTCAAACGCCTGCTGATTGCTGCCATCATTTTTGCGGCACTGCTGTTCCATGAAACCCTGGGCAAGAACCTTGACCTGTCGATTCTGGGTGCCATTTCACTGTCGGGCATGCTCCAGCTGTTACCGGGAGCCCTGGGCGTTATCTACTGGCCGGAGGGCAACCGTCGCGGACTGATTGCAGGCCTGGCCTCCGGCCTGATTATCTGGGTGGTCACCCTGGTGCTGCCGTTTTCCCACACCGCCAACCTGCTGGATTTCCTGGGTGCGCCCCTGGTGCCTGACTACAGCAACTGGCACATCTTTACGTTCATCAGCCTGACGGTAAATGTTGTCGTGTTTACGCTGATTTCAGTGCTGAGCACGAGCACGGCTGAAGAAGCCGGCGCGGCGGAAGCCTGCTCGCTGGGGGCACTTTCACGGCCTCAGCGCAGGGAATTACTGGCCACGTCCTCGTCAGATTTCGTGCGGCAACTGGCGGTGCCTCTAGGGTTTGGCGTTGCCAGGCGGGAAGTGGAGCGGGCACTGGCCCAGCTCAAGCTGCCCAATGTGGAGTATCGTCCTTACCAGCTCCGGCGCCTGCGTGACCGGGTGGAAGTAAACCTGTCTGGCCTGCTGGGGCCCGCGGTTGCCAGGGATCTGGTCAAGCGACACCTTGGTTACAAGCCCATGGCAAGCGGTGGCACAGCCCAGGACATCCGTTACGTGGAACGGGCCCTGGGCGATTACCAGAATCGCCTGACCGGTCTGGCCGGCGAACTGGACAACCTGCGCAGGCATTACCGCCAGACCCTTCAGAATCTGCCTATCCCCGCCTGTTCCGTGGGCGACGACGGGGAAATCCTGATGTGGAACAACGCCATGGAATCCCTCACCGGTATTACTGCCGACGACGTGGTGGGCGCAAGGCTGATGGCGCTGCCAGAGCACTGGCACCTGTTACTGGATGACTTCAACAGTGGCGAAGACCTGCACCGCTATAAACACCGCCTCGACCTGAAAGGCCGCCCCCACTGGCTGAATCTTCACAAGGCGGCTTTGAGCGGCCCTGATCACACCGAGGGCGGCAGCATTATCCTGGTGGAAGACCAGACCGAAACCCGCCTGCTGGAAGACGAACTGATGCACAGTGAGCGGCTGGCCTCCGTTGGCCGGCTGGCAGCCGGAGTTGCTCACGAGATTGGCAACCCGGTTACCGGCATTTCGTCCCTGGCCCAGAACCTGAAGCTGGAAACAGACGATCCGGACATTCTCTCCACCGCTGACCAGATCCAGCAGCAGACCCGGCGCATATCCACCATTCTGCAGTCGCTGATGAACTTTGCCCGCACCGGCAACCACGCCCACGCCAATCGCTACGAACCGGTGGCCATTCGCCGTTGCGTGGATGAGTCAGTCAACCTGCTTTCCCTCAGCGACAAGAGCATGGGCGTTCATTACGTGAACGACTGCCCCGAAGACCTGATGATTCTGGGAGACGAGCAAAGACTGGTTCAGGTCTTTATCAATCTGCTGGCCAATGCCCGGGACGCCTCTCCGGTGGGTGGAAAAGTCACCATCAGTGGAAACCTCGACGGCTACTCCGCTATTATCGAGGTCACTGACGAAGGGTCTGGCATACCAACAGAACAGCTGGACCATATCT
>CAZFPG010000497.1:0-2721 GCA_964521055.1 uncultured Marinobacter sp. | reverse complement strand
GAAATACCCCAGACCGTCCGGACCCTCACCGCCATCTGGAACCCAGACCACCCCTCCGAACGCGCCGTTGGCAGCACCGTGCGGGCGCTGGACGAAAGCTTCCACTGTGACCTTGTGGCCGCCGCCGGCAATCGCGAGATGACGCGGATTCACCGGGAGATTACCGACCGCCTGCGGATCATCCGCCGGCTGGACTTTACCCGGGACGACCGGATAGATGCCACCTACCGGGAACACGCCGAAATACTCGAGGCCATCCGTGCAGGCCATGCGGCAGAGGCGGCGGACCGGTTAACAAGCCACATCCGCATCAGCCAGAAGGCGGTTCGGGAGATTACCATGGAGAAGATCCGTGAAGCCGCGGAAGCCCATCAGTCATCCTCCAGGCACACTCCTGAAACTTCCGAAAAAACGTGAGTTTACGTTCAGTTTTCATTCTTTCCAATTGATTACAGATCTGTAAGAGATATCGCACAAACCACAGAGCGAATGTCCCATTTCTTGAGAACGACTCCCATGTAGAATGAACAACGTCAAGGATGAGAAGCCGGCAAGGAAAGCTGGCTCAGGGAAGATAACTCCACGGATCAGGAGTTGCCCAGGGAATCAGGGCTGACAGGGACGACTCACAGGGAAGACGCACACAGGATGTTTGCAGCCTGAAGGATCAGGCATGGGGTCAGCCACGGATTCTGGATCACATGGAATGTGTTCCGGTCCGTGCACTTCCCCACCCTCACCCGATAGTCTCCTTGTTCTTGCTTCACCAGCTCCGCCGCTTTTACGTCCTGACGAATAATCAGACACGTAAATTCACTCTCAGGAGCCTGTTAAACATGAAACGTACCCCTTTGATGGCCATGATGGTCCTTCTGTTCAGCCTGTTCACCGGTTTCGCCCACGCTGAACCCGCCACCATCAATATCAATACCGCCGACATCGAAACCCTGGCCAGCCTGAACGGCATCGGGCAAAGCAAGGCCGAAGCCATTGTGGCCTATCGCGATGCCAACGGCCCGTTCCAGTCCAGTGATGACCTGGCCAACGTCAAGGGCATTGGTGAGCGCACGGTAGAGAAAAACGCCGAGCGCCTGACTGTAAAATAAGCCTGCCGGGCAGTGGCCTGTCGCCGCTGCCCACCTTGCCTGGGCACTTCCCCATAAAGTCTCCTGGCAACACCCGCTCCGCCACCCTATCATTGTCGGTTACAGACAATAATAACGTCGAGCGGCAGCACTATGGTTGATCCGATCAAGGTTTACCCGGCCAAACCCTCCAGAGTCTATTTCTATGGCACCTGCCTGGTGGATATGTTCTACCCGGACGCAGGCATGGCCGGCATCCAGTTGCTGGAACGGGAAGGCATTGAGGTCATCTACCCCGAAGACCAGACCTGTTGCGGCCAGCCCGCCTACACCTCCGGCTACCATGACGAAGCCCGCGCGGTTGCGAAGGCACAGCTTGGGCTGTTTCCGGAAGACTGGCCCATTGTGGTTCCCTCCGGTTCCTGTGGCGGGATGATGCACAAGCATTACCCGGCGCTGTTCAAGGATACCCCCGATGCTGTGAAAGCCGCGGAAATTGCCGGGCGCATCTGGGAACTGACGGATTTCCTGGTGAACGTGTGCCACATCAAACTGGACGACCTGGGCGAACCCACCACGGTAGCCATGCATACCTCCTGTTCGGCACGCCGGGAAATGGGCGTGGCGGAAGTGGGCCCGAAGCTGCTGGGTCAGTTGAAGAACGTAAACCTGGTAGAACAGGTGCGGGCCGAGGAATGCTGCGGTTTTGGCGGTACGTTTGCGGTACGCCATCCGGAGATTTCCGGGGCCATGGTCAGTGAAAAAGTGGATACCCTGGTGGATACCGGTGCCAAGGAATTCGTCACCACCGATTGCGGTTGCCTGATGAACATTGACGGCTATGCCGAGAAAAACCACAAGCCGGTTACCGGCCAGCACATTCTGAGTTTTCTCTGGGAACGCACCAACGGCGATGGGGGCAAACGCTCATGAGCGAAACAGCAGACCATTCAGCCCATCCCATCGATGTAAAGGAATTCCACCCGCGCGCCCGGGCGGCCATCCACAACCCGCAGATTCGCCAGAATTTCCGCAAGGCGATGGACGGGCTGATGACCAAGCGCAAGTCCGCCTTCGAAGGCTGGGACCTGGAAACCCTACGAGACCTGGGCGCCAACATCCGCCTGCGGGCACTGGCCAACCTGCCGGATCTGCTGGAACAGCTGGAACAGAAGCTGACCGAGAACGGCATCACCGTGCACTGGGCCACCGATGGCGATGAGGCCTGCGAGATTGTGCGGGACATCTGTGTAGCCCGGAACGCCAAGAGCGTGATCAAGGGCAAGTCCATGGTGTCCGAGGAAATGGAGCTGAACCATTACCTGGAGGAACAGGGCATCGAGGCCCTGGAGTCGGACCTGGGCGAATACATTGTGCAGCTGGCCGAGGAAACGCCGTCTCACATCATCATGCCGGCGATTCACAAGAATACCGAAGAGATTTCCCAGCTGCTGCACGACAAGACCGGCACCGACCTGTCCCACGATGTGGAATACCTGACGGCCAATGCCCGCCTGCAGCTGCGTGAGAAATTCATGAATGCGGATGTGGGTATCTCGGGCGTAAACTTCGCCGTTGCCGAAACCGGTACCCTGTGCCTGGTGGAGAATGAAGGCAACGGGCGCATGACCACCAC
>CAZFPG010000496.1:0-2735 GCA_964521055.1 uncultured Marinobacter sp. | reverse complement strand
AACCCATGCTGGTCACCCATCGTGGCCTGAGCGGCCCCGCCATGCTGCAGATCTCAAGCTTCTGGCAACCCGGTGACAGCCTGAGCATCAACATGATCCCGGGCACCAGCATTGAACAGGACCTGCACCAGCTCAGAAAAAGCAGGCCGCAATCCACCGTTGCCCAATACCTGCAGCAGCACCTGCCCAAGCGCTTCGCCCAGGCCCTGAACGACCTTCACGGCTGGACGGGCCCGCTGCAGAGCTACAAGAACAGCGACATAGAACAGGTGGCCAGTACTCTCGGCCAGTGGGCCATCAAGCCTGCCGGCACCGAAGGCTATCGCACGGCCGAGGTGACCTTGGGCGGAGTCGATACCCGCCAGCTGTCGTCCAAGACCATGGCGGTCCTTGATCAACCAGACCTGTATTTCATTGGCGAAGTGGTGGATGTAACGGGCCATCTCGGCGGGCACAACTTCCAGTGGGCTTGGGCGTCCGGAGTGGCGGCGGGGAGCAATGCCTGACACCCCATGCCCTATTACCAAGGTGTAACGTCTGTAGCTCGTTGAAGCCTTCCTGAACCTGTTAGCCTGATGGTGAATCCTTTAGTCCCTGTTTGTGAGCGTTATCAGGACGACCGTTCCCAGGTGGAGGAGCACAACACTATGGCTGACAACGACCAGGGCAAGACCGCCCAGCTATACCGCATGGTCATGTCGGAACATTTGTGTCCGTTTGGCCTGAAAAGCAAGTTCCTGCTCAAGCGCAAGGGCTACCGGGTAGAGGACCATCATCTGACGACCCGGGAAGAAACCGATGCCTTCCAGGAAGAACACAATGTGGATACCACGCCCCAGACGTTTATCGGTGGCCAGCGCATCGGCGGGTACGATGAGCTTAGGGAGCAATTCGGGCTCGACGATCCGGAGGATGAGACCAGTTACCAGCCGGTGATCGCCATTTTCGGCACGGCCCTGCTGATGGCCATCGCCATCATGTGGTTTTTCAACAGTGCGGTTTTCTCGCTGATGACCGTCGAGAAGTTCGTGGCTATTGCCATGATCCTGCTGGGGCTGCAGAAGCTGCAGGATGTGGAAAGCTTCAGCACCATGTTCCTCAACTATGACCTGCTGGCCCAGAGGCAGGTGGGTTACGGTTACTTCTACCCCTTCGGTGAAACCTTCGCGGGTATCCTGATGCTGGCGGGTGCGCTGATTTGGCTGGCTGCTCCGGTGGCGCTGTTTATCGGCACCGTGGGGGCCATATCGGTGTTCAAGGCGGTGTACATTGACCGCCGGGAACTCAAGTGTGCCTGCGTGGGAGGCAACAGCAATGTCCCCCTTGGCTTCGTCTCCCTCACGGAGAACCTGATCATGGTCGCCATGGGGCTCTGGATGCCCTTTCGGGTATACCTTCTCTGAGAAAGGGCGTGTTTCTATTGCCATACCGTAATTAGATGAACAATCCAGGCCTTGTTAGCGTTATCAATAACGTGATCGCCGTAACATCGCGTGTACACATCCACTCACAGGAGTTCACTATGATGCGCACACGTTTGATCAGGGTAATGAGCACCTTTCTCCTGGCCGGTTCCATGGCCTTCGCCATTTCGACGCAGGCAGCCCAGGGACTTTATTCATCGCGTGACTTGATAGATGCCGACGTCTACGACAGTAACGGGGAGGAAGTCGGCGAGGTTGAGAATATCCTCATGGACGACAATATGTCGCTCCACTCACTGGTTATCAAGACCGGTGATGTGCTGGGCCTGGGTGGCCGCGACGTAGTTGCCGAGCGTGGCACTTTTACACTGCGTATGGAAGAAAAGACGGACCAGGATTTTGATGACCGCGGCTACGCGGTTCATATGGAAGCAACCGGGGATGAAGTCAAAGCGCTGCCGGAGTACGACGAAAGCTGGTGGAACCAGACCAGTAACTCCATGCGCCAGGCTTGGGAAACCACCAAGGAAACCAGTAGCAGCGCCTGGGAGGACACCAAGGAGGCAACGTCCTCTGCGTGGCAGAATGTCAAGCAGGGCGCAGACAGTATGTCAGATGAGGCTGAGCATTAAGCCCTCCAGGGGGAGTTCGACTCCCCCGTAGCTTTTCCGGGATACTAGAGATACTTTTCAATTGGCAACCATGACAGGAAGCGGGACTTGGCACGGCGCCACCAGCCAACGGTGGGCTCGCTGGTATACGCTTGCCCACCGCCAAGCCACTGAAGGTTGCCGCTACCATTCAGGGAGACTTCCCAGCTGTTACGTGGCTGCATGACCGACTGAATGTCTTCAGCCACCTTTTCTGCCAGCTCCGCACTGTGGATGATCAACACCGTTTCGCCGTTCAGGTAGATCGAACGGAGGTTGACGTTGAAGGAACCCACCACCAGCGTACTGCGATCGAACACGATGGACTTGGAGTGCAGGCTGACCTGACCTGTCGAGCAGAAGCCGTCTGTGTCCAGCCATTGCTGACAGGCCTCCGCACCAGGCTTCAGCTCGAATAGGCGGATTCCCTGCTCGAGCATGTAAGGACGCCAACGGGCATAGCCGGCATGGTTGGTGACCAGGTCATTGGTTGCCAGTGAATTGGTCAGGGCGGAAACCTGCAACCCCTGGCGGTCTTCCACATCCAGGATCTGCAGCTGTTCATCGGTGAGAATCAGGTAGGCCGATTCAATCAGAATTTCCCGGGTAGTGGCCTGCACCAACTGTTGAAGTGCCCTGGCACTTTGCCTGGGAGTCTCAG
>CAZFPG010000495.1:0-2740 GCA_964521055.1 uncultured Marinobacter sp. | reverse complement strand
CGGTGGAATACACCGACCACCATGTCCGCAAGGCCGAGGAGCAGTTGCTGCCCTACCTGGAAGACGGCAGCGCCACCCGGCTACTCTCCATCGTCGGGTTCCGCAACGAGGCAGACAACGCCTTCATGATCCTGGGCCTGGCGCCCTGGGATGAGCGGGACATCAAGCAGCAGGAAATCACCAGTGAGCTGCGTGGCAAACTCGCGAGTATTCCCGGCGTGCGATCCGTGGCGGTGAACCCACCGGGCCTGGGCCAGCGTGGATTCAATCAGCCGGTGGAATTTGTAATCGGTGGCCCGGACTATGAATCAGTGCAGGCCTGGAGTGAGGAAATCGTCGAACGGGCGAAGGAAAACCCCAACCTCCTCAGTCTGGAAACCGACTTCGAGCTCACACGCCCGGAGCTGAACGTCACCATCGACCGGGAGCGGGCCGCGGATCTGGATGTTACCGTGGAGGACGTTGGTCTGACGCTGCAAACCATGCTCGCATCCAGACAGGTCACAACCTATATGGATCGCGGCCGGGAGTACGATGTCATTGTCCAGGCTGCGGATATCGACCGGGCCACGCCCAGCGATCTGGGTCGTGTGTTCCTTCGGCCCCGACAGGGGGGTGACCTGATTCCCCTGGAAGCGCTGGTGACGATTGATGAGGTGGGTGCCAATCCGGACCTGCGCCGTATTGACCGGTTACCGGCGGTGGTTATCAGTGGCTCCCTGGCAGATGGCTATGACCTGGGCTCGGCACTGACCTATCTGAACAATCTCGCCGTGGATAACCTGCCGCCGGAGGCCAGGGTCAGTTACAATGGCCTGAGCCGTGAGTTCCAGGATTCATCGGCCGCTATCTATGTCACCTTCGGACTGGCGTTCTTGATTGTCTTCCTGGTGCTGGCGGCACAGTTTGAAAGCTGGATACACCCGATGATCATCATGCTGTCGGTGCCGCTGGCGGTTACCGGGGCACTCTATGCGCTGTTTTTCTCCGGCATCACTCTGAATATTTACAGTCAGATAGGGATCATCATGCTGCTGGGGCTGATGGCCAAGAACGGGATACTGATTGTGGAGTTTGCCAACCAGCTGCGGGACAAGGGCTACGAAGTGCCTGATGCCATCCTGGAAGGGGCGATACTGCGCTTCCGGCCGGTATTGATGACCACCATTTCCACCGTCTTCGGGGCGGTGCCGCTGGTGCTGGCAACCGGTGCGGGCGCGGAAAGCCGGGCTTCCATCGGTATTGTTATCCTTGGCGGGCTGATTTTTGCCACCACCCTGACCCTGTTCATCATTCCCGTGCTCTACAACCTGCTGGCGCGGTTTGCCAAGTCCACCAATGCGGTCGAGCTCGAACTGGAGAAGCTGGCCAGTCATTCTGCCGGCGGCCGTGGTATAGCTGCTGCACCGCAATCCAGGGAAATGGATAAGTTCTGAGAGCGCCGGGCCTGATACAGTACAACCTGTGGATAAATTATTGGATAACCTTCGGATAAGCTCTGATTAAAACTATAACAATCATTTTAAAACAATAGGTTAAATGGCTTTTTGGGCCCTATGACGGCACCTCGGGAATGTGGATAACTTTCTTGAAAAGTTTTCTGAGAAGGTATCCACAAGCCGCTGAAATTTTTCAGATTTCGGATTTCCCCTATCTGTGAAACACTGCGTGAAACCCGCTGAACTGAATGGGTCGTGCCGCAGAGTTTTCTCCGACCACCTGGTCTGGTTAAAATTTGCACATTCTGACTGCAATTTTCCGGGTGAGGCGTTATACTCCCCGCCCTGATTTTCAGGCTGTTTTATTGTTGCCCAGAAATTTTCTGATACCCCGTTTGCCGAGGTGATGTTGTGGATTATCCGACCCGTTTCGATGTGATTGTCATTGGTGGTGACCATGCCGGCACTGAGGCCGCGCTGGCGGCCGCACGCATGGGCTCACAGACCCTGCTGCTGACCCACAACATTGAAACCCTGGGCCAGATGTCCTGCAATCCGGCCATTGGCGGTATTGGCAAGAGCCACCTGGTGAAGGAAATCGATGCTCTTGGTGGCGCCATGGCCATGGCCACCGACAAGGCCGGTATCCAGTTCCGCGTGCTCAACTCCCGCAAGGGCCCGGCCGTGCGAGCCACCCGCGCCCAGGCGGACCGGGTTCTGTACAAGGCGGCCATTCGCGAAATCCTGGAGAACCAGCCCAACCTGACCCTGTTCCAGCAGGCCGCTGACGACCTGATCGTTGAAGGTGAGCGAATCACCGGCGTGGTGACCCAGTCTGGCATCCGCTTCCGTGCGCCCACGGTGGTGCTGACTACCGGTACATTCCTCGGTGGTATTATCCACATTGGCATGCAGCAACACTCCGGCGGTCGTGCCGGTGACGCTCCCGCCAACGCGCTGGCCCAGCGCCTGCGGGAACTGCCGTTCAATGTCGGGCGCCTGAAAACCGGTACCCCGCCCCGTATCGATGCCCGCAGCGTGGATTTTTCCGTGATGCAGGAACAATGGGGTGATGACCCGGCGCCGGTGATGTCATTCCTGGGTTCCCGCGACCAGCATCCCGAGCAGGTGTGCTGCTATGTGACCCGTACCACGGAGCAGACCCACGACATCATCCGCAGCGGCTTTGAGCGTTCGCCCATGTTTGCCGGCAACATCGAAGGCATCGGCCCGCGCTACTGCCCGTCCATCGAGGACAAGGTCAACCGCTTTGCGGACAAGGATTCGCACCAGATTTTCGT
>CAZFPG010000494.1:0-2758 GCA_964521055.1 uncultured Marinobacter sp. | reverse complement strand
GCGAGCAGGTTGAGCGTCACCCGCGAGGCCGGCAGGACGTCACGCCGCAGCAGCCCGGCTTCGGCCATTGCCTCCAGAATCTCCTCGTAACCGCGGATATCGGCCGTCAGGGCCCCCAGCGGGCGCATGTGATCGTCGAGGGCTGCCGTTCCGTTTGCCCCTGTTTATTGCCTTGTTCATTGTGCTTCAGGGCGCGTTCGGTATGTGGACGGTCACCCTCAAACTCTGGCCCCAGGTGGTTGCCCTGCATCTGCTTGGGGGCTTTACCACGCTGAGCATGCTTGTTCTTCTTACGCTGCGCCTACGCGGAAAACAGCAGCAGGCTGCCGCCGGGCGTTCGGAAACAAAGCCCAGGGAACGGAATCGTTTCAGGCCCTGGCTTTACGGTGGCCTTGCGCTGGTTGTCATGCAGATTGCCCTGGGTGCCTGGACGGCGGCCAATTACGCGGCCGTGGCCTGCACGGACCTGCCCACCTGCCAGGGTGAGTGGTGGCCTGCCGACATGGATTTCGTTCACGGCTTTGATGTTACCCAACATGTGGGCCCGAACTACCTGGGTGGCCAGCTGACTGCGGACGGACGGGTCGCCATTCATGTCAGTCACCGCCTGGGGGCAGTGATAGTGCTTGCGTACTTCGCGGTATTTCTGGCATTACTATGGCGCAGAACGAAACAGACGCCTCTGGCGCGGCATGTTCAGCTGGTGGCCGTTGTCCTGGCGGCACAGATTGCCCTGGGGCTGGCCAACATTGTATTTCATATCCCCCTGTCTGTGGCGGTGGCGCACAATGCCATGGGTGCAGGGTTGCTGCTGACCATAATCAACCTGCTCTGGCGTTTTCACCAGCAGGATCTGCCGCAACCGGCGGGAGCAACACATACAACAACAATTGAACGAGAGGTGACGGCATGAGCGAGCGTGTTGAGGCACTGCCGGCGCAGGACACGACCAGCGGATCCGGTTCCACGAGCATATCCTGGCGTGATTTTCTGGAGCTCACCAAGCCCAGAGTAGTGGCAATGATGATCCTGACCTCGGTCATCGGCATGTTGCTGGCTGTCCCGGGAGTGCCGGGCTGGGAAGTTCTACTCTACGGTAACCTTGGTATTGCATTACTGGCGGGGGCGGCTGCCGTGGTCAACCATGTGGTGGACCAGAAGATTGATACCGTCATGGCCAGAACCCGCAAGCGGCCGGTCGCCACGGGAAAGATATCTCCCCTTGATGCACTGATGTTTGCCACCCTGCTGGCCGTATCGGGCATGGTCGTTCTGGTATGGCAGGTGAATGCCCTCACCGCCTGGCTCACGCTGGCTTCACTGGTAGGCTATGCCGGCGTCTACACCCTGTTTCTCAAGCGTATGACACCCCAGAACATCGTGATTGGTGGCCTGGCTGGCGCCATGCCCCCCCTGCTTGGCTGGACGGCGGTTACCGGACAGGTAGAAGGACACGGCCTGCTACTGGTGCTGATTATTTTCGCGTGGACACCGCCGCATTTCTGGGCATTGGCTATCCACCGCAAGGAAGAATACGCCAAGGCGGGTATACCGATGCTGCCGGTCACCCACGGCAACAAGTACACCGAACTGCACATTCTGCTGTATACCCTGATGCTGCTGGCGGTCAGCCTGTTACCGTTTGTCACCGGCATGTCCGGCCTGATCTACCTGGTGGGTGCCCTGGTGCTCGGCCTGCGTTTCCTGCAATACGCCGTACGGCTGCTCAGGGGCGATGATCGCCGGGTGGCACTGAAGACCTTCAAATATTCCATCACCTATCTGATGGCACTTTTTGTGGTATTGCTTGTCGATCACTTTGTGTTTTTCTGATCGTTGATTTACCGGAGATTTCATGGACCGTTCGATTCGCCTGACGCTGATCATCCTGCTGCTGGTTATACTGCTGATCTTCGGTCTGGTGGTTGGGCGCCAGGTGCTGCTGGTCGGGAACGAGGAACCGTCTCCAGCACCGGAACTCAGTGAAATCAATGCCTATGTGTATGACCAGGGCCGCGAGCTTGCCGACTTCGAACTGGTCGACGAACAGGGCGAAACCGTTACCCGGGAAAGCCTGAAGGGCCAGTGGACCTTTGTCTTTGTGGGCTACACCAACTGCCCGGACATCTGCCCCGCCGCAATGGCCAATCTGCGCAGAACCGACAATCTTCTGCCCGATGACCTCCCGCAGCCGGAATTCCTACTGATCACGGCGGATCCCGAGCACGACACACCAGAGCGACTGCGGGATTATGTGGGCTTCTTTGGCGACAACTTCCATGGATACACCGGCGACCTGGAAACCCTCAGAAAAGTCGCCCAAAGCCTCAATGCCGCCTTCACGCACCGGGAAGTGGATGGCGAACTGATGGTGGATCACAGTGGCCACTTTGCGCTGATCAATCCGGAAGGCAAAATGACCGCTGTGTTGCAACCCCCTCATAACCCGGAAGACCTGGTGGAGGCCTATCGTGAGGTCTACGAGTGGGCTCGTGCCAACCATCGGCGGGCTTCGCAGTCCTGAATAGTTACGCGGTTCCTGTTGGGGACTGATAGGTTGCGTGCAGGAGCGGGGTGGTGGGGTATTTTTCCTTGGGAATGGAACTCGCTTTGCTCAGACACCCATTCCTGGCGGAAAAATACCCCACCACCCCACTCTCAGGTAACCGGCAGTTGTCGCTTCAAATACTTTGTGACAACCAGTGTCTCGTGCAATACAGAGCCAGACCATAGTACGCTTTCAAGAAACCACCGGGTA
>CAZFPG010000493.1:0-2759 GCA_964521055.1 uncultured Marinobacter sp. | reverse complement strand
GCTGACGGCTCTGTTGAGCCTGTTCTGTGTGCTCTATGCCAGCCGTGGTTCGGACCGGGAAGGTTCCCACTTCCATGCCCTGATGCAGTTTCAGCTTATGGGCATCAACGGCGCGTTTCTCACCGGTGACCTGTTCAACCTGTTTGTGTTCTTCGAGGTATTGCTCATCGCCTCCTACGCGCTGCTGCTCCATGGTGGGGGGCGCGCACGCAGCCGGGCCGGGCTGCACTATGTGATTATCAACCTGGCGGGTTCAGCCTTGTTCCTGCTGGCGCTGGGCATTCTCTACGGAGTGACCGGCACACTGAACATGGCAGACCTGGCGCGGGTGATTGCCAATGCACCCGAGGCGGACCTGCCGTTGCTGAAAGCGGCTTCCCTGCTGCTGATGGTGGTATTCGGGATCAAGGCTGCCCTGTTGCCACTGCTGTTCTGGCTGCCGAGGGCCTATTCCGCCGCCAGCGCGCCGGTGGCTGCGTTGTTCGCCATCATGACCAAGGTAGGTTTCTACGCCATGGTGCGGGTGTTCCTGATGGTGTTCGGGCTGGATGAAGCGGCCCCTGCCAGTGATACCGTCATGGCATGGCTGTGGCCCATGGCTCTGGTCACCCTGGCGCTGGGGGGCATTGGTGTCCTGGGTGCGGCAAGCCTGAGAACGCTGACGGCCTATATGGTGATTGTATCCGTGGGCATACTGCTGGCGACCCTGTCCCGCAACGACGAACAACTGTTGGCCGCCAGCCTGTTCTACCTACTGCACAGCACCGTTATGACCGCGGTGTTCTTCCTGCTGGCGGACCTGATCGGGCGCTACCGCGATAACGGTTACGACCGTTTTTCCGTCATATCGCCACTGTCCCATCGCTGGATCCTGGGCACTGTGTTTCTGGTGGCGGCGGTCAGCATGGCCAGCCTGCCACCCTTCAGTGGATTCGTCAGCAAGGCGTGGATTCTGCAATCATCCTCCCTTCTACCAGACTATCTCTGGCTATGGGCGGCCATACTCATTTCCGGCCTGTTGATCCTCGCGGCCCTGAGCCGGGCCGGATCGGGCTGGTTCTGGCGGCCGGAGACGCGCACAGCGACAGACACGCCGCCGCTGGACAGCGCCCGCACCGCCACCGTATGTGTCATGATAGCCATCAGCTTCGCGCTTGCTGTTTTTGCCCAGCCGGTGATGGATTACATGGAGGCCGCAGCAAGGCTTGTTTACCAGCCGTCCGGCTATGTCAACGCGGTACTCGGTGATTACGTTCGTAATGGCGGGGAGGCAATCAAATGAACCGCCGTGAATTCTGGCTGCCCAGGCCGTTGTTTTCGCTGTTTCTGGCGCTGCTCTGGTTGCTGATGGTCAACAGTTTCTCGGTAGCCCACATACTGCTGGGGCTGGCCCTGGGTGTCTTTATTCCGTTCATTACCCGGGCATTCTGGCCGGAACAGGCCAGGGTGCATTATCTGCTGCCCTTGCTCAGATACTTTCTGATCCTGTTGATCGACATCGTGCGCTCCAACCTGATCGTGGCAAAACGCATTCTCTGGTACCCCAACCAGCTGACCCCCGGTTTCGTCACCTACCCGCTGGAACTGGAGGATGACTTTGCCATCACCATTCTGGCCAGCACCATCTCACTGACACCTGGCACCGTGACTGCTCATTATGACAGCGACGCCGGTACGCTGCTGATCCACGCCCTGCATGTCACCGATGAGGATGAACTGGTGCGACAGATCAAGGAACAGTATGAACAGCCGTTGAAGGAGATGTTCCAGTGATTGCTTCCGTGATTCCGTTTGTGATCGGCGTGTTCTGCATCGCTGTACTGCTCAACCTGTACCGCCTGGCTATCGGGCCGGACATTGTCGACCGGATTCTTGCCCTGGACACCCTGATGATCAACAGCATTGCCCTGATTGTGCTGGCGGACATCCAGATGTCCCTGGGCATTCTGTTCGAGGCGGCGCTGCTGATTGCCCTGATGGGATTTGTCGCAACCGTGGCCATGACCAAGTACCTGCTGAGGGGGGATGTGATCGAATGAACGGTTCAGAGATGCCCCTGGTTCTGGAGGTGGTGATTACCCTTTTCCTGGTGGCCGGCGCCATTGTGGCGCTGATCGGGTCCATTGGTCTGGCGCGGCTGAAGGATTTCTACATGCGCCTGCATGGCCCCACCAAAGCCAGCACGCTCGGCGTTGGCTGTATCCTGGTGGCGTCGTTACTGTATTTCAGTTATCTGAAAGGAGGCGTTTCGGTACAGGAGGCGCTGATCACCCTGTTCCTGTTTGTGACGGCACCGGTCAGTGCCCACATGATGGCCAAGGCGGCGCTGCACCGGAAGCTGAAGTGTTGCGACCAGACCCGCACGGGGCCACCGGATCAGTGACCGGCGAACCTTGCCCGGAAGCTTTCGGGCATGGGCACGACAGATTTGCGCTGGTAATTGAAGAACACAAAACCGTACTTGGCGAGCGCCACGGGCTGATCGCTTTCGGCCTTGGTGACCCGAAATACGAAATCGCCACCGTATTTGTTGAAGTCCATCAGCCCCACTTCAAACTTGAGCGTTTCCGGAAAGAATGATTCGGACTGGTACATGGTTGTCGGCCTGCCTTCATCCCGGGACATCAGGTTCAATATTGGTTATCTTGGATTTGTCTCTGGCGCATTCAGATTGGGAGCATCGGGGATTGGGAGTGCTCTTTCTAAACACGCTCCTTCGGCACATCCATGTGACGCTTGGGCTCCGCCATCCATGGCTC
>CAZFPG010000492.1:0-2759 GCA_964521055.1 uncultured Marinobacter sp. | reverse complement strand
ACATCTTCAATCCGAAGCAGGAGGAGTCATCATGAATGTTACAACCATTGGTATCGATCTGGCGAAAACTGTGTTCAGTATTCATGGCACCGACCAACACGGCAAGGTCGTGGTTCGCAAACGACTGAATCGACCCAAGCTGTTGCCCTATATCGCGCAGCTGCCACCGTGCCTGATTGGCATGGAGGCCTGCTCGGGTGCCCACTACTGGGCGCGTGAAATGACCAAGCTTGGCCATGATGTTCGGATCATTGCACCCCGGTTTGTGGCCCCGTATCGCAAGAGCAGCAAGAATGACGACAACGATGCCGAAGCCATCTGCGAAGCGGTCGGTCGGCCCAACATGCGCTTCGTTCCCATCAAGACCGAAGACCAGCAAGCCGTACTGTGCCTGCATCGCATTCGCCGTGGGCTGATCAAGGAGCGCACCGCTCAGATCAATCAGATTCGAGGGCTGTTGGCCGAGTTCGGCCTGATCATTCCGCAAGGGCGTTACGCCGCCCGGCGCCGGATTCCCGAAATCCTGGAAGATGCGGAAAACGGCTTGCCGATGCTCGCGCGCCGTTTGCTCAACAACATCAATCAACGCATTCGTCAGCTCGACGAGGAAATTCTCGCTTACGATCGGGAGATCGAGGCCATGGCCCGGCGCGACGAGCAGGCCAAACGTCTGATGGCCATTCCTGGCATTGGACCACAAACCGCGACGGCCATACTTGCCAGCGCCCCTGACCCCAAACAGTTCAAAAGCGGGCGACACTTTGCCGCCTGGCTGGGCCTGGTGCCTCGACAATACTCGACCGGCGGCAAGGTCCGACTTGGGAGAATCACCAAGCGCGGGGACAAGTACCTGCGAACATTGTTGATCCATGGTACCCGAGCGGTGATCGCAAAATTACCGGATAAGAACGATCACCTCAGTCGCTGGGCGCGGGAACTGGTGGAACGACGAGGGTACAAACGGGCGGCTGTCGCGTTGGCGGCCAAGAACGCCCGAATCATATGGGCACTACTCATGAACCAGACAGAGTTTAAGTCACAGCCTATGGAGGGCTAACCGAGCAACAACGACAGGCAAAACACGCCTGCCAGCCGAGTCTTGCAACGGCAAGCGATGACGGAACGGTCAGACCGAGAGTGATAGAACCTGTTGTGCTTTGCGGCTGTTACAAGCCGACTAACGAATGAGGCCATCACTCACACGCATCATCATCCTGGCCCGGGCATCAGCGCCCACAAAGAGGCCGAATGTAGAGCCGCAGTCTCAAACCGCTTCGGAATCAAATGGCGTTGCTTGACCGCAGGGGGAGTCCATGTAGCCTGGGCTTTGCGGCGTACCGGAGCGCCAGCGTAGGTGCATCCGACAACAGCCTTTGGTTAAATGCTTGAATGCGCACCACCATGCGCATAAACTAAGGCCATGCATTGAATAGCCACCTGGAGGCTCGAATGGCCGAACTCTACAACGCAGCCGCACCGAAAAAAGCGACGAACCTCTCAGTCAATAGCGATCTGCTGCGTAAGACCCGTGAACTGAACATTAACCTGTCTGCTACCCTGGAGCGAGCCCTGAAAGAAGAGCTTTCCAAATGCGAAGCAGCACAATGGATTGAAGAAAATCGCGCTGCGATAAAAAGTTACAACGATTTTGTCGAACAACATGGATGCTTCGGCGACGAATTCAGGGAGTTCTAATGGCGCAGTTCGATGTGTACCCCAATCCAAGCAAAACCAGCAAAGCGTACTACCCTTACCTTGTCGATATTCAGAGCAGCCTTCTGAGCGAGCTAGCAACTCGCATCGTCATCCCTTTGGGGAAACGCTCCGCATTTGGTGGCGAAGCCATGCACGGACTCACGCCGGAAATCAGCTTTGCAGACCAGGAGCTTCTACTGTTAACCCCGCAAATTTCCTCTGTGCCGGTAAAGCATCTCAAAAGCCCCGTTGGTTCACTCTCACACTTTAGAGACCAAGTTGTTGGAGCCCTGGACATGGCTATCACCGGCATTTAACGCGGAGCTTTGCGGCAATTTTGGAACCGCGCAGCGGTGGAAAAATTGTCCAGCAACAGCGGCTGGTTAAATTGCTACCGTTCACCTTCCAGTTCATGCCATACCCGAAGAATGATAATGGCACTCACATGTACTGAATAGCGGACAACGTACTTGCCAAAAACCATGTCACGGACGGAATCAGGTACCGGCGCCATTTCAACCGGTGTCCCCATTTTGGGAAAGTCTGGTAGCAATTCGATTTTGCCAACCAGCTCTGCGGCTATCCTGGCTGCCGCAGAGGGATTGTGGGCTGCGATGAACTCCCTGAGGCGCTTTAAATCTTTAATGGCTTCGTCCGTGTAAACCAGTTTCACTTACCTGACCTCGGCGCATCCTGCTCGTCTTCGGTTCCCCAACTATTGAGCCAACCATGCACCTCGCTAGCATCAACTACCTTTCCTTGGGCGGCCGACTCCATTGCCTCTAGCGTTTGCTGCCAACGCTCCTGCTCACGCTGTTGCTTTTCAATGTATTCTGATAGTGCCTGATTGATCACCCAGCCTTTGCTCCGGTGGAGCCTGCCGGCGATTGCTTCCAGGTGTTGTTCAACTTCTGCCTGAAGGCGAACTGTAGTGACACTCATGACTGTACCCTCAAGTTTGGTGACTACAACGTATTACAGCATAGTCTGCGAGGGTGCAGCAAAAATTTAACGTGAAGCGCACCGGTGACCTTTACATAGCGAAGCGGCGTAAAGGGCATCCG
>CAZFPG010000491.1:0-2763 GCA_964521055.1 uncultured Marinobacter sp. | reverse complement strand
CGGGTATCCATCGACCACGGTCAGCGTGGAAAAGGCAAGCTGGTGATTGAATACACCTCGCTGGACGAACTGGATGGCATCCTCGGCCATATCAAGTAGTGTCCTTGGTCGATAGTGCGAAAGTACTGATGTGGCGTTAAAACACCACATATCGTGATCTGAGTTGTTCGAAGGCACTACTTGTGTGATATTGACGGGATTTGCCGTGAAAACTGGCTAATTTTCCATCAAATTTTCCCGCCTGTTCTGTTGAACACCTATCGGTTAACACATATAATTTCGCGCGCTTGCACAAACTCAGGGCAGGGTGTGACAGGAAGCAGGTTTCACGTACGCATGACCATTTTCCAGGCTGGTTCCATGTCACCGACCAGAAAGCGTATAAACCGGTTGCCGTTTTTGCAGTGGCTGGCAATCGAAACCGGGCTCATTGTCTTGTTGAGCCTTGTCTGGTTTACAGAAAGTCGTTTGGCTGGTTATTCCGCCTTTGTCGGCGGTCTTATTTATGTCATACCAAACGCGTATTTTGCCCACCGGATGTACCGGTTTGAGGGCGCGCGGAACGCGCACCTGGTGGTGGGCAACATGTTCAGGGCTGAAACCGTCAAGCTGGCCCTGACCGCCGTCTTTTTTGCGGCCATTTTCATCTTAATGGAGCCTGTACACGTACCGGCTCTGTTATTCACTTTTGCTGTGATGGTTGCGTTGGGCCCGCTTCTGCGTTGGTTCATTCGGCCACAACCACAGCGATGACTGGACGAGAGCAGTATGGCAGCTGATACCCCAGTAGAATATATAAAGCACCACCTTACGAACCTGACCTATGGCAAGTTGCCGGAAGGCTACGAACGTGCCGACGGCACTGTCGTTGAAGAAGCCACCTGGACCATGGCCCGTACCGGGCAGGAGGCGGCGGATATGGGCTTCATGGCGGTCCACGTGGACTCCATGGGTTGGTCCATCGCCATGGGTGTGCTTTTCCTTGGTCTGTTCCGCTTTGTGGCAAAAAGGGCTACAGCGGACACGCCCTCGGGCCTGCAGAATTTTGTCGAAATGACGGTCGAATTCATACAGAACATCGTGCGCGACGTTTTCCACGGCAGGAACCCGCTCATTGCCCCACTGGCCCTGACCCTGTTCGTCTGGATCTTCCTGATGAACAGCCTGAAGCTGATTCCGGTGGATTACATACCTTCCATTGCCCATGCAATGGGGCTGGAATACTTCAAGATCGTGCCCACCACTGACCCTAATGGCACTTTCGGTATTGCTCTGGGCGTTTTCATACTCATTCTTTTCTACAGCTTCAAGGTTAAAGGCCCGGGTGGCTTCGCCAAAGAGCTGTCATTTACACCCTTCAATCACTGGTCTCTGATACCCTTCAACCTGGTGCTTGAGCTGCTGGCGCTGATTATCAAGCCGATCAGCCTGGCATTGCGTCTGTTTGGCAACATGTACGCTGGCGAGGTCATATTTATCCTGATTGCGCTGTTACCATTGTGGATACAGTGGTCCCTGAACGTACCCTGGGCCATCTTCCACCTTCTGGTAATTACGCTGCAGGCCTTTATCTTTACAACGCTGGCTGTGGTTTACCTCAGCGCCGCGCACGAAGATCACTGATACCCGAAAATAAACCCTTAACTATCTGAGAAAACCGAGGAGTCTTCAATGGAAATGGTATTTATTGCAGCAGCACTGATCATCGGACTGGGCGCCCTGGGCGCTGGTATTGGTTTCGGTCTGCTCGGTGGCAAGCTGCTTGAGTCCACTGCTCGTCAGCCCGAGCTTGGCAACCAGCTTCAAACCAAGGCCTTCATCATGGCTGGTCTTCTGGACGCCGTACCCATGATTGGCGTTGGTATCGCGATGTACCTGATCTTCGTTGTAGCTGGTTAATCAGCCGAAAGAGTCGGGCGCAGCTCTGTTGAGTTGATGCTGTGCCCAGCTCTACGGACACCGGGACGCAACGAATAGCAAGAGGTACACCGCCGTGAATATAAACCTTACGTTAATAGGGCAAACGATTGCCTTCGCTATTTTCGTCTGGTTCTGCGTCAAATATGTATGGCCTCCGATTACCGAAGCCATGAGTGCGCGCCAGAAGAAAATTGCCGACGGCCTCTCTGCCGCAGATCGGGCTTCCCTCGATCTGGAGCTTGCGCAGGAAAAAGCCTCCAAGGAACTGCAGAAAGCGAAAGAAGAATCCGCAGCTCTGATTGACCAGGCTAACAAGCGTGCCGCCCAGATCGTTGAGGCCTCCAAGGATGATGCTCGCAAAGAAGGCGAGAAGATCATCGAACAGGCCCGGGCGGAAATTCAACAGGAGCGTGTTCAGGCTCGCGATGCACTCAGGGCAGAAGTGGCAGCCATTGCCATTGCCGGTGCCGAGAAGATCCTGGAAACCTCTGTCGACGCCAAAGCTCACAGCGAGATGCTGGACAAGCTGGCTGCAGAACTCTAAAAGAGGGTCATCATGGCAGAACTGACTACGTTAGCCCGACCCTACGCGAAAGCCGTTTTTGATGCTGCGCAGGACCAGAACGCCGTTGATCTGTGGGATCAGGCCCTGGCTTTCGCCGCTCAGGTTGCGGCTGACCAAGAGGTAAAGATCATCCTGGCCAACCCGGGCCTGTCTGAGCAACGCAAGGCGGAACTCTTCGCTGACTGTTTTGAAGAGCAACTGCCTGAGGCACTCAAAAATTTCCTGTTGATTCTTGCTGAAAACAAGCGTCTGGCCCTGCTGCCAGCCATTTCGGAGCT
>CAZFPG010000490.1:0-2766 GCA_964521055.1 uncultured Marinobacter sp. | reverse complement strand
ATTACCCCAGTGAAGATGTGCTGACTTTTGACCAGTACCTGCAGTTTACCGCGCCCTCGTCCGGCCGGGTACGGGTGATCAACCTGTGTCAGAGTGCCCGTTACCTCAGCCGCGGCTATTACTGTTCATTGCTGGCCGAGGCCCGTGGTCATCACGTTGTGCCTTCGGTGATGACGTTGAACGATCTCAGCCGCAAGGGGCTGTTTTCGCTTCAACTGGATGAGCTCGATGACAGTGTCATTAACTGGCTGGAAGCCTCTGGCTCCGAAATTGACCCGTCTGCAGACGACAAGAACGCAACCCATGAAGTGCGCATCCGTACCTATTTTGGCCAGGCCGAACATGCTGACCTGAAACCCGTCGCAAGGGCGCTGTTTGATCGTTTTCCCTGCCCGATTCTCGAGGTGGTGTTTCGCCGCGGCAAGACGTGGCAGATCGCTTCCATGAAACCGGGCTGCCCGGCTGACCTGAAGGGCAAACAGCAGGATGACTTCGCAGCAGCCTTTGATCGTTTCAGCAGTATGGTCTGGCGTAAGCCCCGTACCCGTCGCCGCTATCGTTTCGATCTGGCGATGCTGGTCAACGAGGAAGAGGAGATGCCGCCAAGCGACAGGGAGGCGCTGACCAAATTCGAGAAAGCCGGCCGCAAGCTTGGCATCAATGTCGAGCAGATCAGCCGCCGTGACTATATGCGCCTGCCGGAATACGATGGCCTGTTTATTCGGGAAACCACGGCTATCGACCATCATACCTATCGGTTTGCCCGCAAGGCTGAGGCCGAGGGGATGGTGGTGATTGATGACCCGGTGTCGATCCTGCGCTGTACCAACAAGGTGTATCTGGCGGACCTGTTGAAAAACAACAAGGTGCCCACTCCCAAAACCCTGATCCTGTCCAAGGATCAGAAAGACAGCGCGGAGCAGGTCATCCGTGAACTGGGCTTCCCTGCGGTTATCAAGATTCCGGACGGCGCCTTTTCAAGAGGTGTTACCAAGGCGGAGGATGAAAAGTCCCTGCGTGCCGGCCTGAAGGAGCTCTTCAAGCAGTCTGCCCTGGTCCTGGCCCAGGAATACCTTTATACCGACTATGACTGGCGCATTGGTGTGCTGGGCGGCCGCGCCATCTACGCCTGCAAGTACTTCATGGTTGAGGGCCACTGGCAGATCTACCAGCATGGCGGTGCCGAAGTGGACAGCGGTGGTTTCGAAACCATGCCCACCTATGAAGTGCCGAGAAACGTGATTCAGGCCGCGCTGAACGCGACCCGGCTGATCGGCAACGGACTTTACGGTGTGGATATCAAGCAGTCCGGCAACCGGGTGGCGGTTATTGAAGTGAACGACAACCCAAGCATCGACGGAGGGGTAGAGGATCGTTTCCTGGGCGGTGAGTTATACACTCTCATCATGCAGGAGTTCCTTTCCCGCATGGAAGACAATCGCCGCCGTTAGGCGACTGGTTCGCTATCGGTGTGGGCGTGCCAGATTCGCAGGCTGCCAAACCAGGGGTAGATTCCCATCTCGCGGCTGATCCGCTTTGCGTCCGGAAGTGTTTCGGATTCGGGAATCTCCATAAACAGTTCTATATGAACCTTGTTGCGCAGGTAATGAAGCCTGAGCTTGCTGTCAGGTGGCAGCTTTTCGATGTGGCTGCTTAACATGGCCCGGATTTCCTCGCGGCTGGGCAGTTGTTCCGAGGTCTGGGGGTGGTCTTCGTCGTTTTCGGCATCGATATGGAAATTGATGTCGATAATATTGTCCAGCTGTTCCCGCATGGCAGAAACCACCTGCATCCCTATCTGATGCCCTTCCGACACGCTGATTTCCGGGCGCACCACCAGGTGAATGTCCAGCATGATGTCGTGTCCCATGCGACGGCTGCGGAGCTCGTGAATATTACGCACACCGTTGATGTTCATAGCGATGTCTTTCAGCATCCGGGTATCTTCCGGAGACAGGCCGGTGTCTACCAGTTCTTTGACACTGTCCCAGGTAAATTTCCAGCCGATGTGAATAATGATGGCGGAAATAACAACAGCGGCCAGAATGTCCAGCCAGACGTAGCCGAGCATGGCGCCGATTGTGGAGAACAGCACGATGACTGAGGAGAAGGCATCCGTGCGGCTATGCCAGGCGTTGGCAATAATCAGGTCGGAGCGAATACTGATGCCGACACGGCGGGTGTAGCGATAGATCCATTCCTTGCTGCCAATCGATATGGCTGCGGCTACCAGAACAGGCCATTCAGGAAGATTAACGGAGCCTTCTCCCATCAATCGGAGGGTGTTGTCCCACGCCAGTGCCGCGCCAACGGCAATCAGGAAGCTGCCAAGTACCATGGTCCCCATGGTTTCAATACGCTGATGGCCGTAAGGGTGGTCGGCATCGGGCCCTCGCCTGGATACCCGCATGACACCCAGCACCACAAGATCCGAGGCCACGTCGCTGAACGAGTGAATGCCGTCCACCAACAAGGCCTGGGAATGGAACAGGATTCCACCGATTACTTTTATGAAACCCAGAACGGCATCCAGGAGCATACCGATCACTGTCACCCTGGACGCGGCCCTGCGCTCCGAGGACAGGTTTTCCTGATGTTCAGAGGCCCGGCTCTGATGGTCCTTCATTTTTTTGCTCCAGCGGCTGAGAAAACCAGTATAGCGGTAATTCCGGCAAGCTTTGAAAATTGTCCATCAAGCCAAAAGCTGAGCGATTTATGCACATCGCCTGCAACCGGCCATAAGGTAACATCTCGTCTCATCTGCGC
>CAZFPG010000489.1:0-2780 GCA_964521055.1 uncultured Marinobacter sp. | reverse complement strand
GATCGTCCCGGTTCACCGGCTCCATGATGTGGCAGGGCTACTACGTCGAATGGACGATCGTCGGCGTCGGAACGTGCATCGTCCTGCTGCGGGCTCTCGAGGACGCGCTCGGCCAGGGCAGCGCCTGGCACTTCCCGCTGACCGCGTGGCTGGGCGAGATCTTCAGCGGTGGGTCGGTGGCCGCCCTGGAGAGCGGCGAGGCGGCGACGGCACTGGAAAATTGGGTCTCTATCTGAAAGCCCAGGGGCTGATGGATGTGGAGCGCAACAAACCGGTCTGCCGGGACCGCACCTGCAACCTTCCTAAGCCACCCATGCTGCGGGCGTTGAGATCCCAGATCGACTGGTGCCGGCAGCCATCATTTGCTAACGTGCAAAATGTCCAGGAGGACATTGTCTGTCAATGCACAAAAGGAATTGGATCATGGATCACAGTGACCGTGAGTACGTCTCTACTGCCATCAACTTTTTCTGGGGTGATGGCACTGCCTCACCTGAATCCGTCAATGAACGATCCGCTGAGGTCGTCTATACCGCAGTATCCGAGTCGCAATCGTGCTCCGCATACATGGACCTGGTACCCAGGCCCAGCGGCGGTAAGCCCGGCATTACTTATATCGTGAAGCAAGTGGCGGGTATTGGTAAAAATATCGCTTCCGGTAACAGCGCGACTTATCACACCTGCAAGCTTCAGGTCAGCCAGAACTTCCGCTCTGAAATCCACATGGCACTAAAGGGAATTTGATATGTTCAAGAATGGAGTAGCCGCCGTTGCTTTAACTCTGTCCTTAGGAGTTCAGGCCAGTGATCATGTTGGACTCATTTATTCAGACTTGAGGTTCAGCATTCCGGCAGGGTTCACCGTTGTTGGTGATATTGGCGACAGTCAGAACATGCTGATATTTCGGTATGGTGATGAGCCCGGTAAACAATTCCTGGCGTTTGCAGACATGACCGACGATCAAACGGTGGATTACGGCTGCCCCGCAGGCACATTCTTTGAGGCGGTTTTTTTTTGAGACAACCGCAGCCGAGTGTGATCAGACGTTGATCCAAGCCATGCAGGAGAACTTTGTTATTGGCAGAGAGGTCGCTACCTGGTCGCAGGATACCTATTCCCTCGCCTACTCCGACCACGGGAACAAGGCCTTCCTTTTTGTTATTGACGAAGATGCAAAGCTGCTCAAGATTGACTCCGACTTCCTTGATGGCGAATCACTCAAACGCATCGCTGAGGACATTTATCTCTCAGGAAGCTGCATTGCGAAATACGGGGCACGGGTGTTCTGCATAGGGAGTAAATGCATGGTCTTCGAGCTACCTGCACCGGAATTGCAAGACTCTGAACCATTGGTTGGCTGCTTTCAGGCTCGTCGCAGCGTGAGGGAGTACACGAATACACAGGTACCTATAGGTATTTTGTCCCAGTTGCTTTGGTCGGCCCAGGGAGTAACAGGGCCGGACCAGAAAAGAGCAACTCCATCGGCGGGAGCGATATATCCACTGTACCTGAAAGTATTGGTGCAGCGCGCATCGGAACTTGAGCCCGGCACCTATGAGTATCAGGCTGAAAGCCATTCGTTAAAGCGAATTGGTGGGCCTGTTCCGGAAGGAGAATTACAGCAGCTAGGGATTGGCGACCAACCATGGTTGAAAGAGGCTGCCATCGTCATCGGGGTTACAGCGAAACTCGGAGAGGCGGTTCGGCACTTTGGCGCCCAGCCTCCCGAGGGGGAGCGCGGTGCTCGTTATGTATATATGGAAACTGGCGCTTTGGCACAAAACGTCCATCTCCAGAGCACTGCTCTCGGAGTTGGTTGTGTTTTAGTGGCAGGGTTCAATGATTCTAAGGTGAAAGAAGCGTTGAAGTTACCTTCAGACCTGGAACCCACAGCGCTGCTGTGTATCGGGCAGCGGCGGGATGACTAGCAGTGCATGACAATCCGCAGCTGATGCCCGTTACGCCGCTCTGCAGCTCCAAACCGGCAGGTATGCCGCGTGCTATGTCGCAAGAGAAAGTAGGCAATGGACGAAGCAGAATCCCTAAACAGAGCAATTCATGAGGAAGTGGCGCTCTTCCCATACGATCCGAACTGGCCATCAATGTTTGAGGATGAGCGAGATCGGCTCCTTCGTTTGTTTCCAGATGAGTTTTTGGCGATCGAGCATTTCGGTAGCACGGCAGTACCTGGCCTTTCGGCCAAGCCGATCATCGATATCCTGGCGGGAGTCAATTCGATGTCACGTGCCGATGCGTTAATGGAACCCTTGTGCCATGCGAAATATACAACCTCAATGGAATTCAATGCTTCGTTAGTTGATCGGCGTTGGCTTATGCGGTGGGCCGACGGGCGCAGGACACATCACCTACACATTATGGTGTTCGGTAGTCAGGAATGGAATCGGCGCCTCACATTTCGGGACATGCTTCGTGCCAATACTGAACTAGCCCAACGGTATGAGAAGAATAAGCGGGTGTGGGCGGCAGAATTTCGGTCAGATAGAGAGGTATATACTGCGGCCAAAGCAGATTTCATAGGGGAGGCATTGAACCACTACAACTCAGCATTAAGGCAAAAGATCAAATGAGCGAGTTCGTCGAAAATCTACAAGATGTATTCTGGCAGTTTGGCTCTATTGCCGTTCGACGCATGTTCGGTGGTTATGGTGTGTATCACGATGGCCTGATGTTTGGTCTTGTTGCAGACGATGTACTGTATTTGAAAGTCGATGACGAATCGGTTGGTCGGTTCATCGAGCTTGGCTTGGGTCCGTTCGAAT
>CAZFPG010000488.1:0-2803 GCA_964521055.1 uncultured Marinobacter sp. | reverse complement strand
ACCAGGTCGCAGCGTTCTTGCAGGCTAAGTAGCGGGGATTTCTTGGGGTTGTAGGCGATGGCGACGACGACTTCGTCGAAGAGGCGGCCGGCGCGTTCGATGAGGTCGGTGTGGCCATTGGTGATTGGGTCAAATGTACCCGGGTAGATGACTTTTGGCATTCGGAGCTCCTTTTCACCGGAAGCGCACAGGATAGCAGCCTTCTTCTTGAACCAAAATGTTCCCTTTCGGTGCAGAGTTCGATTGTGGGTTGCTTGCTTGGGAGTTCGTGCCGCATGAGGAGGGCTTCCCAGGATACGCTACGAGCACATCCATGTGCGCTTGAGTAAAGCCGTCCCTGGCTTTACACAATCCTGGGAAGCCCTCCTCACGCGGCACCTCTGGCTGTGTACCCGCCTAAGCTCGTGCTGACTTTTGCGATAGCTGATCCATAGATTAACTTAGCCTCGAAGCCTTTGAGCCAGCTTGGTGCTATTCCTCGCCGCCAATGCATACACCGACAACTGCGGATTCGCTCCGATGCTGGTGGGGAAGATCGAGGCGTCGTGGATGCTGAGGTTGGCGACATGGTGGTGTTCGCCGAAGCCGTTGACCACGGATTCTTCCGGGTTGCGGCCCATGCCGCAGCCGCCCATCTGGTGGGCAGTGAACAGGCGGACGCGGTGGGGTTCCATGGCGAGGTTGTCGATGCCGGCTTTGGCGTCGGCCCAGGTGTTGTACCAGGGGGAGTCCAGGTGCATGAGGCGGACTTTGCGGGCGCCGGCGGCGAACTGGATTTCGGCCATTTTATGGAAGGCGTCTTTCAGGCCGGCCCAGAGGTAGTCGGTGACGGGGTAGTCCAGTATCGGGTTGCCGTCGTCGCGGAGGCTGACGGTGCCGCCGGGGCTGTCAGGGTGGAAGCCGTCGCGCAGCAGGGCGATGACGGAGTTCATCCGGGGCAGTTTGGACAGGTCGTTGACCTGCTGTTGCCCGTGGCCGGGGACGACGCCGGCGGCCATGGCCGGGTGCAGGGGGGG
This sequence comes from uncultured Marinobacter sp., assembly GCA_964521055.1. GTDB lineage: Bacteria > Pseudomonadota > Gammaproteobacteria > Pseudomonadales > Oleiphilaceae > Marinobacter. The sequence continues at coordinate 1,787 of CAZFPG010000488.1, read as the reverse complement.
TACTTCCAGTTTGAAACCGGCGGGGCCGTCTACACCACGGGAGAAGTTGAATTCGTCCGAGTAGATTGACTGGGGTGCGCCGTAATAAGGGTCGACGGTTTCAGGCATTTCTGCAATGGTCGCGTTGACCGGGTGCAGGAAGGTGCGTTTGCCGATGCGGTCGTGGGGGTCGGGAATGTCGGAGCGTAGCAGCAGGCCCGGTGAGCCGATGGCGCTGGCGGCAACCACGAAATGCTTTGCTCTCAGTTCCACGGTGACGCCGGAGGGTGTCACCCCGTCGGCTGCCATGGCGGAAGCCTGCAGGTGGTCGATGCGGTCCTGTTTCATCACCAGTCTGTCAGCCCTCAGGCCGTGGAACAGGCGGGCGTTGTTGTCCAGGGCGCCGGGGATGGTGGTGGTCAGTGCACCCCGCTTGGCATTGGTGGGGCAGCCCACGCCGCAATAGCCCAGGTTCCAGCAGCCTTTGACATTGCGTGGAATCACTTCCCAGGACCAGCCCAGGGCCTCGCATCCCTGACGCAGGATGTCGTTGTTGACGTTGGGGGCGGTCAGCCAGGGTTCGATGTTGTGGCGCTGCTCGCGGCCATCGAACCAGGGGCGCATGGCCTCCGGGCCGAGGTCATCCAGCCCGAAACGGCTGGCCCAGTAGTTCAGTGTCGACTCCGGGGTGCGGAAGCTGGAGGTCCAGTTCACGGTGGTGGAACCGCCTACACAACGGCCCTGGAGAATGGCGATCGCGCCATCCTTGGTGACCCGGCTCATACCCTCCTGATACAGCGTGGCATAGGCATCCAGCTCGTTCATCTTGAAGTCTTTCTGGTGATAAAGCCGGCCTTCCTCCACCAGAATCACCGACAGCCCGGCTTTCGCCAGAATCTCCGCTGTGGTGCCGCCCCCGGCACCGGTACCGATGATCACCACATCGGCTTCGTGGGTCTGGTTCTGTGTCAGGGTGGCGCCGTCGGTGACCTTCCAGCCAGCTTCAAGCCCACGGGCGATACGATCCGTTAATGACATGGTTATGCTCCGGGTGGCTCAGGCGTTGTCTTTGAACTGGGGCAGGGCATCCACGGCGAACGCGGGTGGCCCGGGGTAGCCGGACAGGTGCCAGTGGTCCTCATGGCCGTAAAATGCCACATTGCTGACCTTTGTCAGCGCAATATAGCCGTTATTGAACAGACCGATGCCACTGGTGCGCCAGCGTTCAAGGAACGCGTGGGCGGATTCCGTGCTGACGTTCTCCCAACTGGACCAGACCCGCGCAACCGTCACCCGCGTCAGCCCGAAATTGAGCAAGTCAAACAGCCCGCGGAGTTCCTTCTGGTTGGCGGGACCAAACTGGTGGATACCGGCATCGATACGCTCGATCGTAGCCTGAATCTGCTGCCGCCGAACCACCGGCTCCTCGGTCAGCCCCGGCCCGACCACGGCCGGTAACAGGGCCTTGAACAGGACAATATCGTCACGGGTCAGAAACCGGAAGTCATAGCTCTGGTCCATCGCCTCCGGCATCGGATAGTCCCGCCCCGCTGGCGCGGACGCACACCCTGACAGACCGGCCGTTACACTCACGGTGCCCAGAAACAACGCACCACCAAGCCCCGTCCGAAGAAAACTCCGGCGGTCCATAGCAGCAGCGGGGGCTTCCGTTTCCACGGAATGAGGAATCACATCAGACATAATCACTCTCTTGTTTTTATGGTCTTGATTATTTTCTTCTTTTCTTTGTCTTTCTCCGGCAGGCGATGCCTGAGTTCTCCGGAGCCGGTGAGAAGGGCCATCCGGGC
>CAZFPG010000487.1:0-2812 GCA_964521055.1 uncultured Marinobacter sp. | reverse complement strand
AAGTATCACCATACTCAAACGCACATAGGGAGCCTCACTCATGAACAGCACATTCCTCAACAAACTGCTCGGTACCAACGCTGACTGGGGCGCCCTCGCCCTGAGAATTCCGGTAGGCATCATCTTCGCCGCCCACGGCGCCCAGAAACTGTTTGGCTGGTTCGGTGGCTACGGCCTTGACGGCACCGGCCAATGGATGGATTCCATCGGCCTGAGCCCGGGTTACCTGATGGCCCTGTTGGCCGGTGGCACGGAGTTCCTCGGTGGGCTGGCACTGATCATCGGCCTGCTGGTTCGCCCCGCCAGTGCTGCACTGGCGTTCGCGATGTTGATTGCCATCTTCAGCGTGCATTTCCAGAATGGTCTGTTCATGAGTAACAACGGTTATGAGTTCGGCCTGGCTCTGCTGGCTGCTTCCGTGTCCCTGCTGTTCAGCGGTGCCGGACGCGCCTCGGTGGACCGCCTGGTAACCGCTCGCTAAGGAGGAACCCGCCATGGCCAGCCTGTTCGTATCCCACGGCTCCCCCACCTTTGCACTGGAGCCGGGCCTGGCGGGCCCGGCACTTACCCAACTGGGGCAGTCATTGCCCCGGCCGGCCGCGGTGCTGGTGGTGTCCGCCCACTGGATAACACCCGACGTTCAGGTAGGCCTGGCTGAGGCGCCGGAAACCATCCACGATTTCAACGGGTTTGAGCCCGCGCTGTACAAGCTGCGCTATCCGGCTGCCGGCCACCCGGCTTTCGCCAGAAAAGCCCTGGCCCTGCTGGAGGCGGCTGGATGGAACCCGGCGGCGGATGCCCATCGCGGCCTGGATCACGGTGCCTGGGTACCACTGCGGCACCTGTACCCGGATGCATCAGTACCGGTGTTCCAGGTGTCCCTGCCCGTTCACCTGGACAGTAACTCCGCCTGGCAACTGGGCCGGGCGTTGGCGCCATTGCAGGAGGACGGCGTGTTGATTGTCGGCTCCGGCAGCCTCACCCATAACCTGTACGAAGTACGCTGGGGGGACCGGAACGGCGCCGACTATGCCAAAGCCTTCAGCCAGTGGATCCGGGCGGCCGTCCAGGCGGGAGACCATCAGCGCCTTGAGAATGCCCTGGCCCTGGCACCCCACGCCCGGCGTGCGCACCCCACCACGGAACACTTCCTGCCCCTGCTGGTAGCCGCGGGTGCGAGCGGCCCCGACACTCCAGCCTCGGTTATTGAAGGCGGCATTGAACACGGCGTGCTGGCGATGGACGCCTTTCTTTTTCATAACACGTGACGCCACGAAAATATTTTGCGGCATGAAAACCGGCATCTTCGAACATACCCCGGGATCGAAAGAAGACGGCCCTATCCGGTAAGGATGGCAAGCTGGCGATGTCGACAATTACGGCCCAATAACCGCTTAGAAAATTCATTTGACATCCCTGCCCACCCCGTGATGTTATCACCTATAACAATGTTATAGGTGATAACTTATGCCAAAGCCCGCTCCACTAAAAGCCACCTACCATCACGGCGACCTCCCCCAGCAGGCGCACCAGCTAGCCCTGGAAATCCTGCGGGAACATGGCGATGCCGCCATCAGCCTGCGGGCACTGGCGAAGCAGATCGGGGTCAGTGCGCCGGCCCTGTACCGCCATTTCATAGACCGGGAAAGTCTGCTCGCGGAGCTGGCGGTGACCGGGTTTGAGGCCCTGCGGGAACGCCTGCTGGCAGTGGATCAATCCCGCCCCAGGCAGGCGTTGATTGATATCGGCCTGGTGTACGTATCTTTTGCCCAGGACGAGCCCAACCTGTACCGGCTGATGTTCGGCGGGCGGGTACTGCCGAAGGGCGTCCACCCCCGCCTGGACACCGCCGGCAATGGCGCGTTCCAGATACTGGAAGACACCATCGCCCGGGCCCAGAAGGCCGGTTATGTGAAACCCATACCGCTGTCACTGATGACAGCCGCCGCCTGGTCGCTGGTGCATGGACTGTCACAACTGACCATCGATGGCCACCTGCCCTCAGCCAAGGCAGAGCCCTATCTGGCGGAAGGCGTGGTTACGCTGCTGCTGGATGGTTCAATTGCCGAAGGCGAACAACCTCACAAGGACACCGCATCATGAGCAGCCCCAAACCAAGCACCATCCGTGTCGGACATCGATACCGTGCCAATCGCCTGGACGGCCCCTACGACGCCATTGTTATCGGCTCCGGCATCGGTGGTCTCACCACGGCTGCCTGCATGAGCAAACTGGGCAAGAAGGTGGTGGTGTTCGAACAGCACTACACCGCTGGTGGCTTCACCCACAGTTACGACCGCAATGGCTACGAATGGGACGTGGGCGTGCATTACATCGGTGACGTGGGGGCGGACCACACCCTGACCAAGCGCCTGTTTGATCATATTACCGATGGCCAGTTGAAGTGGGCTCCCATGGACAGCCACTTTGACCGCATCTTTATCGGCAACCGCCATGTGGACCTGGTGGCCGGCCCGGATGCGTTCAAGGCCGAGCTGAAGAAGGAGTTCCCCGGTGAGGAAGAGGCCATCGACACCTACCTGGACTATCTGAAGAAAGTCGCCAAGGCCATGCCGGGGCTGGTGATCGGCAAGGTGCTGCCCGATCTGGCAGCCGGCCCCCTGCGCAAACTGGTGAACCGCACTGCACCTTCCTTCCTGAACCGGCCCACCCGCGAGGTATTGGAAGGCCTGACCAACAACCAGGAACTGATCGCGGTACTCACCGGGCAATGGGGCGACAACGGCCTGCCGCCTGCGGAATCCAGCTTCATCATCCACGCCCTGATCGCCCGCCATTATCTTTACGGCGG
>CAZFPG010000486.1:0-2813 GCA_964521055.1 uncultured Marinobacter sp. | reverse complement strand
TGCAGCAGGTCGCGGATCCGGATCCGACGACGGGGGTCCTCCGGGTCCGCGTGCCTGCCCGCGCGACTGATGGCAAGCAGCACCTGCAGAGCTGAAACGATGCCATCCCCGGTGCTGGTGCAGTCCCGTATTACCAAGTGACCGGACCCTTCGCCCCCCAGCAGCCAACCCCTGTCGATCAGCCTCTCCATCACATAGCGATCACCTACCTTGGCGCGCTCGAAATCGATACCCTGCTCTCTCAGAGCCAGCTCAACACCCAGGTTGGTCATCAATGTACCGACAACACCGCCTCGCAGTGTACCCGCAGCATGGCGCTGGGCAGCAATCACATACAGCAGTTCGTCGCCATCCACCTCAGAGCCGTCACGGTCCACCATCAATACACGGTCTCCGTCACCGTCAAAGGCAACCCCCAGATCCGCCCGCTTTTCCACAACCGCCCTGCTCAGAGTGCCGAGATGAGTAGAGCCGACCTCAAGGTTGATGTTCAGACCATCCGGATCACCACCAACCACCGAGACCTTCGCGCCCAGCTCACGGAACACCTTGGGGGCAACGTGATAGGTCGCACCATGGGCGCAATCCAGGACAATATGCATACCTTCCAGGGAAAACTCGTTGGGAACCGTGCTCTTACAGAACTCCACATAGCGGCCAGGGGCATCATCCACCCGAAAGGCCTTACCCAGCTCCTTGGCGTCACAAACCTCAATGGGCCTGTCCAGCCAGCGCTCGATCTCGGCCTCAAGGGCGTCATCCAGCTTGGTCCCTTCCGGCGAGAAGAACTTGATACCGTTATCGTGGTGCGGGTTGTGGGAAGCGCTGATTACAATACCCGCAGAAGCCCGGAACGTGCGGGTCAGGTAGGCAATGGCCGGCGTGGGCATGGGGCCCAGCAACTTCACATCCACCCCGGCCGCTGACAGGCCGGATTCCAGTGCAGATTCGAACATGTAGCCCGACAGACGGGTATCCTTTCCGATCAGCACACTGTTGCGCTGGCCGTCACGCTTGAACGCCTGGCCGGCAGCCCAGCCCAGGTGCAGCATAAACTCCGGTGTGATGGGGTATTCGCCCACTCGCCCCCGGATACCGTCCGTGCCGAAGTATTTCCTGTCACTCATCGCCCAGCTTCCTCCATTGCCATTACCACTTTAACGGCATCAACTGTTTCCCTAACATCGTGCACGCGAATGATCGATGCGCCCTTCATGGCGGATATTGTCGCGGCAGCGAGGCTTGCGGGCAAGCGTTCACTGACTTCACGACCGGTGATATGGCCCAGCATGCTCTTGCGGGACAGACCCACCAGCACCGGATGCCCCAGCAGTTGCAGTTGTTCCAGCGAGGCCAGCAACTGCAGATTATGCCGGGGAGATTTACCGAAACCAAAGCCGGGATCAAGGATAATGTTGTCAGGCCGCACGCCGGCCTTTTCGATAATCCGCATCCGCTCGGTGAGAAAAGAACTGACTTCCCGCCGCACATTGCGATAGCGCGGATCATTCTGCATGGTGTCCGGCTCACCCTGGATATGCATCACACATACCGGAACATCCGCCGCCGCGACCACCTCCGGCGCACCGTCCCTTTGCAGCGCTCTGACATCATTGATCATGCCTGCACCCAGCTTTACCACCTCGGCCATCACCTGAGGCGAGCTGGTATCCACGGACACGATAACGTCAAGTTCACGGGCAATGGCCTCTACCACCGGGCAGACGCGCTCAAGCTCTTCTTCCAGGGCAACGGGGGTTGCCCCCGGCCGCGTGGATTCACCGCCAACATCAACAAAGACCGCACCGTCCGCCACCATTCCCCGGGCCCGGGCCAGGGCGGCATCCACCTGGTTAAAGTGACCACCGTCGGAAAACGAGTCCGGCGTTACGTTGAGGATCCCCATAACGTGGCAGCCAGACATATCCAGCTTTCGGCCCGCGAAGTTCATTTGCATAAGCGACCTTTAATGAAACCTGCAAAAACAAACGCCGCCCCGGCCGGGGCGGCGTATATCGGTTAGTAATCCCTGCGTGGCATCACACCGGGTCAGTGCTCACCGGCCGGGCGGCCAACGCCGGGCTGGCGACCATCGTCGGAAGGCTTCGGAGCAGGCTCCGGCTCGTCTGCCGGAACGCCGCCCGAGGGCCCACTATCGCCCCAGCCTTTTGGCGGGCGCGGCTCACGGCCTTCCATGATGTCATCAATCTGGTGACGATCAATGGTTTCGTACTTCATCAGGGCTTCGGCCATCAGGTCGAGCTTTTCACGGTTATCAATCAGCAACTGACGGGCCTTTTCGTAACAGCTGTCGATGATGTTGCGAACCTCTTCGTCAATCCGCTGCGCCGTTTCCGGAGAGTAGACTGTCTGTGCCTGGCCGGCGGAACGGCCCAGGAACGGCTCTTCGGTGTCAGTGTCGTACTGCAGCGGGCCGAGTTTCTCGGACAGCCCCCAGCGGGTGACCATGTTGCGCGCCAGGCTGGTGGCCCGCTCGATATCGTTGGAGGCGCCGGTGGTGACTCCGTCAAGACCAAGGGTCAGCTCTTCGGCGATACGGCCACCGAACAGGCTACAGATCGAGCTGATCAGGAACCGCTTGCTGTGGCTGTACTTGTCTTCCTCCGGGAGGAACATGGTGACACCCAGGGCCCGGCCGCGAGGAATAATACTCACCTTGTAGACCGGGTCATGCTCGGGCATGAGGCGCCCGACAATGGCATGGCCAGACTCGTGATAGGCGGTATTACGCTTTTCCTTCTCGCTCATGACCATGGACTTGCGCTCGGCGCCCATCATGATCTTGTCCTTGG
>CAZFPG010000485.1:0-2823 GCA_964521055.1 uncultured Marinobacter sp. | reverse complement strand
GGTGCAGGGACCGATTCGATATAGGTCTTGATCGCCCAGATGGCGGTCTGGTCCAGGTTGTCCTTGAACGATGGCATGCCTCGCCCGGTGCCATTCATGACGCGCCCGATAAAATACTCGTCATCCCATTCCGTCAGCTCCCGCAGATCCGGAGTCATGCCACCAGACATGGCCTCAATGCCGTGGCAGACCGCACAGTTGCCGGCGTAACCACTCTTGCCCACCTTGACGGCCTCGGCGCGCTTGTCACCATGCTCGTTACCCTTACGAAACGGATTCTCCATCAGGGCTTCCTTCCCCAGATCGGGCAGGCTTCCGGTATCCACGTCCTGGGGCGTTACGTCCCCGTGGGACATGGCGAAACCTGCTGTCGCTAGCAAACCGGCGGTGACCAGGGCCTTAAATGAGAAAGAAACTGACATTGTTTTATACCTCTGTTTTGAATCCCCGTGCGCTGGCTGTTTGTTGTCAATGCGTTGCCAGCTACCTCACCCAAGTCTAGGAACACGCCATAGCGATCAGAATGCCACTTTGGCGCCTTCGTTCTAGTTCCTTGGTAGTAGGTTCGGGAGGGATTGCCGCAGGAGTGCCCGGAGAATAGTTCTTTAGTACCGTCAGTTTCCTACTTTCTGAATATTTCGACGGCCACCTGCCTTCTCTAAGCTGGTTGCAAGAACAATAAATGCAGATAGAAGGGACGGTGCTATGGGTTTCAAACAAAGGCTTCTGATTGCCTCGGTGCTCTGTAGCTGGCTTTTGGCGCCGGCGTCAGCCGCAGCTCTCGATGTAACCATCGGCTACATCCACTGGGTACCAGACCAGGGGCCGGTGCTCTCCAACGTAACACCTGACCCGGAAGACGCAGGCCTGCGAGGAGCCGAACTGGGAATCGCCGACAACAACGCCACGGGCAAATTCCTCGACCAGAACTATGCCCTGGAGTCTGTCATGGCCAGCGATGAAAAGGGCGCCATGGCTGCCCTCGATAGCATGCTGGAGAACGGCATTGATCTGCTTGTGACCCGCGTACCCGCAGACACGTTGCAGGCGATGGCCAGGCAGGCGGAAGGCAAAACGTTACTGTTCAATGCCGGCGCTTCGGACGATCACCTGCGGATCAGCGAATGCCGGCCCAACGTTCTGCACACCATTCCCTCCTACGCCATGCTGACCGACGCCCTTGCCCAATGGCTGAACATGCGGCGCTGGAAGGAAGTCTTCCTGATTACCGGCCCCACCGAGCAGGACAAGGCCTGGGCGGATGCCTTCCGCCGCTCCAGCAAGCGTTTCGGCCTGGACATCGTCGCTGACAAGCCCTGGACCTTCGACTCGGATTTGCGCCGCACGGCCTCAAAGGAGCTACCCGCGTTCACCCAGGCAAGTGATTACGATGCCGTGGTGGTCGCCGATGTGCGTGGTGATTTCGGGGAATACGTGCCATTCAACACCTGGCTGCCGCGCCCGGTGGTGGGCACCCAGGGCATGGGCCCGGAAGCCTGGCACCGGGTGGTGGAAGCCTGGGGTGCGGCGCAGCTGCAGAACCGCTTCCGGGAACTGGCAGACCGCGAAATGAACGGCGAGGATTATGCCGCCTGGGCCGCCGTCCGCTCCATCGGCACCACGGTTACCGGGCTCAGTAACGCAGGCCATTCCAACATTCGCGAGTACCTGTTTTCCGACGATTTCCAGCTCGCCGCCTTCAAGGGCCGCAAGCTGACTTACCGCCCCTGGAACGGGCAGCTTCGCCAGCCGATACCCCTGGTCCACCCGCAAGGGCTGGTTGCGACGCCCCCCCTGGAAGGCTTCCTGCATCCCGATTCCGAACTGGACACCCTGGGCTACGACAGGCCGGAGAGCGACTGCCGGATCAATTGACCCCACTGAACAACAAGAAGGAACACGGACCATGAAGACTGCTTTCAGGATCGCAACCCTGGCCGCCGCCATCGGCCTTTCCGGCCCGGTGCTGGCAAGCCTGGCTTACGTGTCGAACGAGAAGGACAACACCCTCTCCGTCATTGACACGGAAACCAATGAAGTTGTGGACACCATTGAGGTAGGTGCCCGGCCAAGGGGCATCCTGCTGTCCAGGGACTACTCCAAACTCTACGTCTGTGCCAGTGACGACGACACCGTTCAGGTACTGGACCTGGCGACTCGCAAGATCATCGACACCCTGCCCTCCGGCGAGGACCCCGAGCAGTTTGCCCTGCACCCCAACAACCGCCACCTGTACATCGCCAATGAGGACGATGCCATCGTGACCGTGGTAGATGTGGAAACCAAGGACGTTCTCGCCCAGATTGATGTGGGCGTGGAACCTGAGGGCATGGCTGTCAGCCCGGACGGCAAGTGGGCGGTGAACACCAGTGAAACTTCCAGCATGCTGCACTGGATCAACACCGAAACCTTCGAAATCGAGAAGAACACCGTTGTGGGCCAGCGCCCCCGCCACGTGGAGTTCACCAAAGACAGCAAGATTGCCTGGGCCTCGGCGGAGATCGGCGGAACCGTACATATCTTCGACGTGGACACCATAGAAGAAATCAAACAGATCGACTTCAGGATCAAGGGTGTGCCCCAGGATCGGGTACAGCCAGTCGGCATCGAGCTTACCTCGGATGGCAAGTACGCTTTCGTAGCCCTCGGCCCCTCCAACCACGTTGCGGTGGTTGATGCCCAGACCTACGAAGTCCTGGATTACCTGCTGGTAGGTGCCCGTGTCTGGCAGCTGGATCTGGACAAGGACGAGAAGTTTCTCTCCACCACCAACGGCGTTTCCAGCGGCGTGTCGGTCATCGATGTGGAAGAGCTGAAGGTGAT
>CAZFPG010000484.1:0-2825 GCA_964521055.1 uncultured Marinobacter sp. | reverse complement strand
GAAGAAATCGTTCGTCAGCTGGCCTTCCCGGTCAGTGAATACACCGTGGCTGTTGCCACCGTGGTTGGTGCCCAGCACGCGCATGCCACCGATCAGCACAGTCATCTGCGCTGCGGTCAGCCCCATCAACTGGGCACGATCCAGCAGCAGCTCTTCCGGCTTGACCACGTAGTTCTGCTTCTGCCAGTTGCGGAAGCCATCGGCCACCGGTTCCAGCACATCAAAGGATTCAGCGTCGGTCATCTCGTCGGTGGCATCACCACGACCTTTCAGGAAAGGTACGTGTACCTCGTAGCCGGCGGCTTTCGCGGCTTTCTCGATGCCCACACTTCCGCCCAGGACGATCAGATCCGCGACGCTGGCACCAGTGTCGGCAGAGATCTGCTCATACACTTTCAGCACCTTGGCCAGGCGCTCAGGCTCGTTACCCACCCAGTCTTTCTGGGGAGCAAGGCGGATGCGGGCGCCGTTGGCACCACCACGCAGGTCGGACCCACGGAAGGTCCGGGCGCTGTCCCAGGCGGTGCTGACCATGTCACTGATGGACAGGCCTGCATCGGCAATCTTCTCTTTGACCACCTCTTCGATATAGTCAGTGGGGCCAGCAGGAATGGGGTCCTGCCAGATCAGGTCTTCATCCGGCACTTCCGGGCCGATGTACCGGGATTTCGGACCCATATCCCTGTGGGTCAGTTTGAACCAGGCGCGGGCAAACGCATCCTGGAACCGCTCCGGATCCTTGCGGAAACCCTCGAGAATCTCGCGGTACGTCGGATCCACCTTCATACCCATGTCCGCATCGGTCATGATCGGGTTGTGACGAATGGATGGATCGCTGGCGTCCACCGGCTTGTCTTCTTCCTTGATATTCACCGGCTCCCACTGCGAGGCACCGGCGGGGCTCTTCTTCAGCTCCCACTCGTGGTCCAGCAGCATGTCAAAGTAGCCCATATCGAACTTGGTCGGCTCGGTGGTCCAGGCACCCTCGATGCCCGAGGTAATGGCGTTGGACGCCCTTCCCTGCATGTTGGGGTTGTCCCAGCCAAGGCCCTGGCCGACGATGTCGGACCCTTCCGGTTCGGCACCCAGGGCATCGGCATCGCCGTTGCCATGACACTTGCCAACGGTGTGACCACCCACGGTCAGTGCGGCGGTCTCTTCATCATCCATCGCCATCCGGGCAAAGGTTTCACGCACCTGGGCGGCGGTCTTCATGGGGTCGGGCTCACCGTTGACACCTTCCGGATTTACATAGATCAGACCCATCTGTACGGCGGCCAGCGGGTTTTCCATCGTTTCCGGCTTACCGACGTCTTCGTAGCGCGAATCAGAGGGCGCCAGCCATTCTTTTTCAGAGCCCCAGTAAATGTCTTTTTCAGGGTGCCAGATATCTTCCCGGCCGAACGAGAAACCGAAGGTCTTGAGCCCCATGGATTCATAGGCAATGTTACCCGCCAGGATCATCAGGTCCGCCCAACTGATCTTGTTGCCGTACTTTTTCTTGATTGGCCACAGCAGGCGGCGAGCCTTGTCCAGGCTGGCGTTGTCCGGCCAGGAAGCGATAGGAGCAAAACGCTGGTTACCGGTACCGCCACCACCGCGACCATCGGCCATCCGGTAGGTACCGGCAGAGTGCCAGGCCATACGGATCATGAAGCCACCGTAGTGACCCCAGTCAGCCGGCCACCACTCCTGGCTGTCGGTCATAAGGGTGTGCAGGTCCTGCTTGATAGCATCGAAGTCCAGCTTGCGGACTTCTTCCCGATAGCTGAACCCCTCGTCCATCGGGTTGGTTTTGCCATCGTGTTGATGGAGGATGTCGAGGTTGATGGATTCAGGCCACCAGCCGGTCACATTCTGGCTGCTGGCGGTGTTGGCACCGTGCATGACCGGGCACTTTCCGCCTGAGCTGTTGTTCTGAGTCATTTCTCTCTCCTGATTCGGTTTGGCAAAACGACACTACTTTTACGTGAGCAACACTAACTATAGGTCAAAAAAAGTACTCTACCCTGAGTATTTGTTATGCCCCATATAGTGTATGCCTATTGAATTTCCCCCAGGTTAACAAGGAGCTTTCCCCTGTCTGACGGGAACACAACCACAGTAACGCGTCATGGATCGCTTAATACAATTAATTAAAAGTACAATTGTGAAAGTTTTTGACAATCATCAGGGACTGGAAACGATCAGAGTCGTTCAATGGACACGAACTTCCCGGCATCGTCGAAGAGAATGCGGAAGCTGCCGCGAATGCCATCCTTGAGGTAAAAACGGGAAAGGATACGGGCCGGGAAACGAACAGAACGTCCGTCCCGGGCCGTGGTGCGGACATCAGTAGCGGCGCCCTCGTAGAGTTTTATCCACTCGTCAGGGCTTATTTCGACGTCCACGATGATCTGCTGCATAGAACCTTAGTTTGCCAGTTCCAGCAACAACCGGTTCAGGCGGCTCACATAAGCGCCCGGATCCTGCAACTGCTCACCGCTGGCCAGCGTTGCCTGGTCAAGCAGTACCGCAGACAGCTCCTTGAAGCGGTCTTCGCCCTGCTCACTTTCCAGGCGCTGCACCAGCGGGTGCTCGACGTTGATTTCGAAAATCGGCTTGTTGTCGGGCACTTTCTGGCCGGCGGCTTCCATGATTTTCTTCATCTGGGCGCCCATGTCAAAATCCCCAACCACCAGGCATGCGGGTGAATCTGTCAGGCGGTTGGTGACGCGCACCTCCTGAACCCGGTCGTTCAGGGCGGTCTTGATGCGTTCCAGAAGGTTCTTGTGCTCCTCGGCCGCCTGGATCTCACGCTTGCGCTGGTCCTCGCGCGACAGGGC
>CAZFPG010000483.1:0-2830 GCA_964521055.1 uncultured Marinobacter sp. | reverse complement strand
CATTTCGCTCAGGCCGGCATAGCCATCACCTGCGAACAGGTTCTTGCCGTCCTTGTTCAGGGACATGTGTACGTGCATACCGGAACCGTTGTCACCAACTACCGGCTTGGGCATGAACGTCGCCGTTTTGCCGTAGGCGTGGGCGACGTTGTGTACGCAGTACTTGAGGATCTGTACTTCGTCAGCCTTGCGGGTCAGTGTGTTGGCACCAACGCCGATTTCACACTGGCCAGCGGTACCCACTTCGTGGTGGTGTACTTCAATTTCCAGGCCCATGGACTCCATGGCCGCACACATTGCGCCACGCAGGTCGTGCAGGCTGTCTACCGGCGGTACCGGGAAGTAGCCGCCTTTCACTCCCGGACGGTGGCCGATGTTGTTGCGATCGAATTCTTCGCCGGATACCCAGGCGGCTTCTTCAGAGTGCAGCTCATACATGGCACCCTGCATATCAACTTTCCAGCGGGCGGAGTCGAATACGAAGAATTCCGGCTCCGGGCCGAACAGTGCGCCGTCGGCGATACCGGTGGACTTCAGGTACTCTTCGGCACGCTTGGCAACCGAGCGCGGGTCACGCTCATAGCCCTGCATGGTGGAAGGCTCCACGATGTCGCAGGTGATATTGATGGTGGTTTCTTCGGTGAACGGATCCAGGACAGAGGTTTCGTCGACCGGCATAAGGATCATGTCGGATTCGTTGATGCCCTTCCAGCCAGAAATGGAGGAACCGTCGAACATCTTGCCGTCGGTGAAGAAATCCTCGTCAACCTCGGTGGCGGGCAGGGTCACGTGCTGCTCTTTACCGCGGCTATCAGTGAATCGCATGTCGACCCATTTGACTTCGTGTTCCTTGATCAGATCAATCGTCTTGGACATTGTGCAAACTCCGTCAGTTATCCCATATAGCGGGCGATTTCTGTGTACATTGTTGCCGGATCGTTCAGCGGTGCTGACTCCCGATCTTTCTTTCAGGTTGGGCAGCTTATCAAAAGCTGTTCCGTCTTACCTGCAAATTCGGCTGACTACGATGAAGCAATAGCCTTGCCAATCTTGTTTGCATGCTCCACAACTGCGCAATCACGCGGTTTTCGGGCTGTTTTGGAGCGGGGCAGGGGTTCAGGATGCCTGGGTTGCCCTGTGTTGGTGCATTAAAACGGTGCGCAATACGCAAAAATGCATCAAAATGGTGCGCATCTCCATCTGGACGAATAGGCGTTTTTCTTCATATAAACGTCAGTGAGTTTGCTATATACTGCGCGCCACTTCATTTTTGCCCCGGATATTCAGCGAAAGCGCTGAGTTTCGTCAGGGTGCCCCGGGCTGCCCGGCCTGGCAAATGAAATTCATTTTACGGATTTGAGACGGCATGTAAGAGGCGGTTGCGCCTGCTGAGACCGCTCAGGTCATTCAGTGCATGCTGCAGGAATATTGTTGTGATTGATAAACTTCGTAATATCGCCATCATCGCTCACGTTGACCATGGCAAGACCACTCTGGTGGACCAGTTGCTGCGCCAGTCCGGCACATTGGACCGCAAAGAGCTCGAGAACGAGCGTGTCATGGATTCCAATGACCAGGAAAAAGAACGCGGCATTACCATCCTGGCCAAGAACACCGCACTGAAGTGGCACGACTACGACATCAATATCGTCGATACACCGGGCCACGCCGACTTTGGTGGTGAGGTCGAACGGGTGATGAGCATGGTGGATTGTGTGCTGCTGGTGGTCGATTCCATCGACGGCCCCATGCCACAGACCCGTTTTGTAACCCAGAAAGCCTTTGATGCCGGCCTGCACCCGATCGTGGTTGTGAACAAGATCGACCGCCCTGGTGCCCGCCCGGACTGGGTTGTGGACCAGGTTTTCGACCTGTTCGACAACCTCGGCGCCAGCGACGAGCAACTGGATTTTCCGATTGTTTTTGCCAGTGCCCTGAACGGCATCGCCGGAATGGATCACGAAAAGCTGGACGACAATATGGATGCGGTTTTCCAGGCTATCGTGGACCACGTGCCCGCGCCGAATGTCGATCGCGATGGCCCGTTCCAGATGCAGATTTCCCAGCTGGACTACAACAGCTTTCTCGGTGTTATCGGAATTGGCCGCATCATGCGTGGCAAGATCAAGGCCAACTCGCCAGTCACCGCTATCGGTGCCAATGGCAAGAAGCGCCAGGGCCGGATTCTGAAGATCATGGGTCACTCCGGTCTGCAGCGCGTTGAAGTGGACGAAGCGCAGGCGGGCGATATCATCTGTGTAAGCGGCCTGGATGAGCTGTACATTTCCGATACCCTTTGTGATCAGGCCCACGTTGAAGCCCTGCCGCCGCTGACGGTGGACGAGCCGACGGTTTCCATGACATTCCAGGTCAACGACTCGCCGTTCTGTGGCCGGGAAGGCAAGTTCGTCACCAGCCGCAATATCAAGGAGCGTCTGGAGAAGGAGCTGCTTCACAACGTGGCCTTGCGTGTTGAAGAAGGTGAGTCCGCAGACAAGTTCAAGGTTTCCGGTCGAGGCGAGCTGCACCTGTCGGTGTTGATCGAGAATATGCGCCGTGAAAACTTCGAGCTGGCGGTCGGTCGCCCGGAAGTGGTCATTCGCGAGATCGATGGGGTAAAGCAGGAGCCCTACGAGAACGTGATTATCGACATCGAAGAGCAGCACCAGGGTGCCCTTATGGACCAGATGGGGTTGCGCAAGGGTGAGCTCACCAACATGGTACCGGACGGCAAGGGGCGTATGCGCCTCGAGTACACGATTCCGGCGCGGGGCCTGATCGGTTTCCGCAACTCCTTCCTGACCATGACATCCGGCTCGGGCATTCTTAC
>CAZFPG010000482.1:0-2839 GCA_964521055.1 uncultured Marinobacter sp. | reverse complement strand
GCCATCGGCCGCGAACTGCTGCGATTTGTTATGTGTTTGCGCCCAAGTCAATTGATATACCCGTGTAAATCAACGCATAACCTCTGGATTGCTGCCTGGAATTCTGACTCCTTGGACTCAAGCACCTTAGTGGGCAGCAACCTCCACTCATTATTCCGCCACACCTCAGCATAACCAAGTCCTTCCTCACCATCCCATTTCAGGAGAACACGCCTGTCGCCTTTTACGTAAATCGTTCTCATTGAACCGCAGTAATCGATTTGATCGATCTTCAGACTCAATCGTGAATCCCGCCTGCTCAAGGTGCGGCCAGATGTGTTCTTGTATCCGGTAGTACTCGTGCATGATCCCTCACACATAACACCTAAGCATTTAATGGTCGTGCGCAGCATGACCTTTAAATGTCTGTTGGACTAAGCCGCCGGCACCGAAGCTGTCAGGCGACGTATAAGGATAAAGTAATCGGGAGGCAGGGCTCGGAACGGTGAGGCTGGCTGCCGAAGGACCTCAGCACCAGTGAACAGTAGCCGGGTTATATCCATCATTGGCCGATTCCTGATTGTGATTTAGCTCAGACTACCCCGCCGATGCCGCTTTTTCCAGTCTCGGGCCGCACAGGGGCCCAGCTCACAAGGAACTGTAAGCGATCACCCGCTAGATCAGGAGCAGCGTAAAGGCTAGCCGGTTGGCACGGCCGCTATTCTGAAGCGCGGGATCTGACGAACCATGTGAACCAGACCATCATCGCAGCGCGGGCAAGGCCAACAACGATGGGGTTCCTGGTTCACCCGGTTTGTCTCTGGTTGGGGGGGCTGTAACAGACAATGTCGGATAACAGCCAACTTTTGTCGTCGCGTTCGGTTACTCAGGTAACCAAAGTGGCGGATGCGCATGAACCCTTTTGGCAGAATATGCATCAGGAACCGCCTTACGAACTCCCGCCCTTCCAGCCACTGGGTCTTTAGCCGCCCATGGTCCCGGTAATCCTTGTATCGGAATGAGACCCGGTTACCCTCCATCGACAACAAGCGCCCGTTACTGATGGCGATCCGGTGAGTGTAGCGAGCAAGATAATCGACAACCGTATCGGCCTGGTTCAGGCAGTGCCGGGTGTAGACAACCCACTCCTGTTGCATCAGGCGGTTAAGCACGCCATCAACCTCACCGCTGTTTGTCACCCGGTGCAGTTCACCAGCGTTCGCCGACACTCTCAGCAACGACACCATTCGCCCCCGAAAACGCCTTGATAATGCCCGTACCGGGAACAGGTAATGGCTTTTTGCCTTGTGCCATTGACCACTGTCGGTCAGTACACCTCCAGGGATCAGGCAATGCACGTGAACATGGCGACTCAGGTTCTGCCCCCAGGTATGCAGCACCGCTGTCATGCCCAGCTCGCCCCGCAGATGCCGCGTATTGCGACCAAACTGATTAAGCGTATTCCAGACGGCCTGGAAGAGGCAGCGGTAGAGCACTTCCGGATGCAGCTGAACCCATCCATTCAGGGTGTGGGGCAGCGTAAACACCACATGGAAGTAAGGTACCGGCAGCAACAACGCCCGTTGACGGTCACTCCATCGCTGGCTGGCGCGACCCTGGCATTGCGGACAGTGCCGATCCCGGCAGCCGTAATAACAGACGGAGCGGGTCTTGCAATGATCACACCGCATCTCCATGCCGCCCATGCGGGCCGTCCGGCACCCGGTTAACCGGGCACAGACCTTGAGGCGATGGCCATCCAGAGGCTCCTCCGGAAGGAACCGATCCAGAATCGTCTGGACGCTGAGTGAACTGGCCATCATCCACCTCCCAGACCTGCAACCAGGTCGACAGGTCCACGGTTGTGAGGTGTCGCTCCGGGCAGCCAGTGCAAATACCGCTGCGTGCTGCGCAGATCGCTATGCCCCAGCAGTCGTTGTAACTCATGGAGGGGAACGCCCTGTTCTAACTGGTGGGTGGCGTAGGCATGGCGCAGGGCATGAATGCCTCCGCTTTTCTGAATGCCACTGGCGCTCTTGGCCTGATGGTACACCTTCTGGGGAGTGCTGATCTGAAGGTGCCGATCCGGCAGCAGATCACTGGGAAATAACCACGGCATGGGGCGACGAATCCGCCAATACTGACGAAGCACCTGGAGCAGTCCCGGTGCCAGGGGCACCATCCGGTCCTTGGCTCCCTTACCCTGATCAACCCGAAGCAGGTGACGTTCACCATCAACATCCTTCACCTGCAACGCCACGGCTTCACTGACTCGCAGGCCACAGCCATAGATGATAGACAACAACGCCTGATGCTTGGGATTGGAGACGACCGACAGCAGGCGAGTGACTTCCTGACGGGTCAGCAATTCCGGAATGCGCTGGGGGCGCTTGGGTAATACCAGCGTCACATCAAAGTGCGCCCAGTTCAGCACTTGCAGATACAAAAACCGGATGCCGTGGAGGTAGAGGCGACAACTGGCTGGTGACAGGGAGCGTTCCTGAACCAGATAGTTGAAATAGGCCTGCAAGTCATCGACTTTCAGTTGATCCGGTGATCGCCGGTAATATCGAGCCAGCTCGGTGACCACATAGAGATAGCTTTTCTGGGTTCGGGGGGAAAAGCCATGTTGGCACATGGCCTGGATCATGGTCTGACGTAACGGTGTCATGACGGTATCTCCTCTTTTGAAAAGCCCACTCGGGCTCATCAAAAGTATCCGTCAGTTCACCGGATCTCGCGGGAAATACCAGGCCCGCTCGCTACCGCGAAGCGGTTTAGTTCAACAGCGTATTATACGAACACGTTCGTATATCACCCATTCGTATAATTCCAATTTCATCAGTCCCTCTGGCCCCAA
>CAZFPG010000481.1:0-2842 GCA_964521055.1 uncultured Marinobacter sp. | reverse complement strand
CCTACCTGTCGCCCACCGTCGGCTACAAGATCAACGGCGAATGGGCGGTTGGTGCAGGTATCCACCTGTCCCACATGGGGATTGCGGCCGATCAGTACATGCGGGCCCCGAATATGCTGTTGGGTGTTGCGGAGGTGCTGCAGGACGCCTTTAACTGTGAAAGCGGCGACGAGCCCCTGCAGCCGTGGCTGGCGCTTTGCGGTGGTAATGTTGGGCCCTGGGATGACATCGGCGCACTCAGTATCAATGTGCAGGAAACCCTGTCCCCCACCTATGCGCTGGGGGTGATGTGGGAGCCGACGGACTGGTTCAGCTGGGGCGCCAGTTATACCTCCGAAGCCGACATGAATCTCAAGGGCACCTTCGAGATCGAGTACACCGATGACTGGTCAGGTTTCTGGCAGAGTGTGAACGGTTCCGTGCTTGGCGCGATCACGTCGGCGATACTGAGCTTGCCCTCTGGCGCCCCGAGGGAAGCGGGTAACGTTTCCATGGACCTGACCTACCCCCAGCACTTCCAGACGGGTATCAGCGTGGATGTGCACCCCAAGCTGACCGTTAACGTGGACGTGGGCTGGACTGACTACAAACAATGGGATGCGTTTGTGTTCCGGTTCGACCGCAATCTTGAGTTCCTCAATGCGGCAAGGATTCTGTCGCCGGACAACGCCACACCGAGCACCTTGCGGCTACCCCTTGGTTTTACCGACCAGTGGAACTGGGGGTTTGGCCTGGAGTTTCATGCCTCATCACGCCTGGATCTGCGGGCAGGTGTCGAGATCCGTGACTCGGTCATTCCGGACGACCAGCGCAGTATTATGGCCCCGTTTGGCGGCGCCAATCTTTACAGCGTGGGGATGGGGTATCAGTGGGACAAGGACACCGAAATTGATATGAACCTGAGTTACCTGCAGTCCATTGAAACCATTCCGGCCAATGGCAGTTGTAACCTGAACTGTGACAATATAACCAATATTATCTACAACCCATACGCAGGTCTGGATGTAAAAACCTCCCTGAGGGTTGTAATGGCGGGTCTCAGTTTCCGCACCAAATTTTGACGCGAAAGCGCCTGCAAACAGGGTAAACAGCCCCGATGTATAGATGCCATGTCCTGGTAGCCACATGCCTGGCGCTTGCCGTTGCAGGTTGCCAGTCCTCGGGCCCGGAGCCGTCCGGCGGCCGTGACGGATATTTTACCTGGGTAGATGAGCAGGGGCAGGTGCGCCATTCGCCAATACCGAAAGCCTCGCGTGATGATGAAGGCGGGGGCGAGGGTGGCGAAAATGAAAATCAGGGCAGCCCGGCTGATACTGACCGCACCGGCTTCGGGGAAGCCGACGGTTCCAGCGCCCGGGACGATGAGTTCAACCTGGAGAATTACCCTGACGGCAACCAACTGGAAAAAGACGGTTATATACGCCCCGGCGAGCCCCAACCCTATTTCACCTGGCGGGATGCCGAAGGCAATGTCCGGGTCAGCTACTATCAGCCCGATACCCGATCCGCCGTCGAAAAAGGGCGTATCAAGCCCCCTGTACAACTGACTGAAGCCAGTATTTACCAGCCGGGCGAGGCATCGGGTGAGGCCGGCCTGCCAGAAAGTGCAGACCCCGAGGCCCTGGCGGTTCTGGATATGGAGCCGGGTGCTGAATCCTTCTTCACGCAATGGTCCCGCGAGTGTTGCCAGAACCTGGAACGGGCGGAGTCGGAGAAGTGGCAGCATGGCAGGGAGTTTGGCATTGATGTGGACGAAACCGCCCCCGTCCATCCGTTCAGCACCGGCAAAAGTCCCTATCGATTGGTCAGGTTACCGTCCGCGGACGCCCACAAGGATTTTATCCTGCATCTCAGATCGTTCTCCAAAGACGGAGTCTTTGTGCCTTCGGTGACTTTTCTGGACGGGTCCTTTACGCCCCTGCGTATCGTCACTGATCTGGTTGCGGAGTATGTTCCGGAATCCTGGCACAGTCATGGTTACCTTGAAGCCTATATTCCGGTATTCCCCAGCCGGGGCGAGCGCTGGATGGTGGTCTTCACGCGTGATGAGGACCTGGCCGGCCAGACTGTTATCGAGGGGAAATACGGGCCTGAGGCAATTCCTCACACCCGCACCGGTGAGCTGGGCCTTTCCCGGGAAGGGGAGTAGGCTGCGACCTGGTCCTAATCTTCAGGTTTGCTCAGATCCAGCCACTGCTGAGACAGCCAGTAAAAACTGCCCTCTGAGGCGGGATGTGTGCAGTTGTAGCGGAAACGACGGCTGTTGAAGCTCTCGGGGGCCGTCAAGGTGATCTCGTCCCCGGAAACCTCGAAATCCACACGTCCCTGTCCGGACACAAAACAGGTCAGCCTGTCAGCGCTGATGGAGTCCGGGATAGTGAACGATAGGGTGGGCGGGTTTTCTTCAATAACGCCGTCGGGCAGCTTGCTGGCATCTACCGGCAACGCCTTGCTGCGCAATTTGTCTTTCAGGTTGTTGAGTTGCCCGTAGGCATTGGCCATGGGAAACCTGGGCAGGCGGGTGGCGCCGGATGTAGCGCCGATGGCACCCGACTGCTGGCCGTAGCCCAGCCAGCCACGCTCCTCGATCTTGTCCTCCAGGGCCTCGTCGAATTCTCCGTAGGGATAGGCGAACATTGGCACGTCGATGCCAAGCCTGTCTGAAAGGGTTTTCTGGGCGGTATCCAGGCTGCTTTCCACACGCTCTTCCCACTCACTGCGGCTTTCATCGGGGCGCTTCGCCAGGTGGCCATGATTCTCGCTGTGGTTGGCTATGGTAACGCCACTACGGTCACGGACCTCTTCCAGTTGTTCCCACGTCATATAGCCGTTGCTGCCTATA
>CAZFPG010000480.1:0-2842 GCA_964521055.1 uncultured Marinobacter sp. | reverse complement strand
GTAACCCTGTTGGCATTCCCCCAACGGATTGGTACCGCTCGTTTTCGGCAGCGGGGCTGAGAAACCCCGCCGTGCATGGCCCCCTTGGCCACTGGCTGAAACTTGAGGGCTCGCTGACCCGGGCACTGCAGCTTCAGTGCCGCGAGAGCTTCCGCGTGGACATTCTGCAGGAAGGCTTTGCCCGCCCTACCCTGGAAGAAGCCCGTACTCTGGGTATCCCGTTGCGTCAGCATGCCTGGATCCGGGAGGTCTGCCTGAACGGCGATGACACTCCCTGGGTACTTGCCCGCACCATTATTCCCCTGCCCACCCTGACGGGGCGGGGCCGCCGCCTGCGCAACCTCGGCCGCAGGCCACTGGGCGCCTATCTATTCAGCAACCCCGAGTGGCAGCGGGGCCCGTTCGAGACCGGGCTCTGCCACCGCAGCTGCAGCGCCCAGCCCCTGGCGGCACGCCGGTCCCGGTTCTTCAGCGGCCAGAACTCACTGCTGGTGGGCGAATATTTCCTGCCGACACTGGTCAACTGAAAACCCACGCCTTCAAACCGGCCCTTTAACCCCACCCGCAGCGCTGGCTATAATCCCGGCTCAGTGCAACACACATCACCCTGACGGACTAGCCCATGCTGCCCAACGCCGTGCCCGCCCACATCCAGAGCCGCCTTGCAGACTATGCCCGCCTGCTTCGCCTCGACCGCCCCATTGGCAGCCTGCTTCTGTTATGGCCGACCTATTGGGCGCTGTGGCTGGCGGCGGACGGATTCCCGGGTATCGGCAACTTTATCGTCTTCACCCTTGGTGTTTTCCTGATGCGGGCCGCCGGCTGTGCCATCAACGATTTTGCCGATCGCAAGGTGGACCGCCACGTAAAACGCACCAAAGACCGCCCACTGACGTCGGGCCGGATCGAAGCCTGGGAAGCCGTTGCGCTGTTTGCCGGGATCTGCCTGATCGCCTTTCTGATGGTGGTGCTGTTCACCAACACACTGACACTGTACCTGTCTTTCGGTGGTGTGATACTGGCGTTCATTTATCCCTTCATGAAACGTTACACCCATCTGCCCCAGCTGTTCCTTGGCGCCGCCTTTTCCTGGGCCATCCCCATGGCCTGGGCCGCCGAGGCTGGTGAAGTCACCCGCATGGCTTGGCTGCTGTTTACCGCCAACGTCCTCTGGACCGTCGCCTACGATACCCTGTACGCCATGGTGGACCGCGACGACGACATCAAGATCGGTATCAAGTCCACGGCCATCCTGTTCGGCGAGGCAGACCGGGCTGTTATAGCGGTTCTTCAGGCTTTGGTGGTGCTGATCCTCATACTGGTTGGCCATCAGGCCGAACTGGGTGTTTTCTACTACCTGGGGCTTGTCGCAATGGCCTGCCTGTTTGTGTTCCAGCAACACCTGGCCCGTTACCGGGAGCGGGAGGGTTGCTTCAGGGCATTCCTCAATAATAACTGGGCAGGTTTCGCAGTATTTACCGGCCTGCTGGTGGACCTGACAATCCGTTGAGCCAACAAATCCGGCTCCAGGCGGATCCTGTCATATACTTGTAACACTTCCCGGTTGTAATGAGGCAGCAACAATACAAGGTCTGACACAGGTTAATGCTCATGACTGGAAAAACTGTCCTGATCGTCGATGACGAGGCACCCATCCGCGAAATGATTGCCGTTGCCCTCGAAATGGCCGACTACGACTACCTCGAGGCAGCGGATGCCCGCGAAGCGCATGCCCTGATTGTCGATAAACAGCCCGATCTCATCCTGCTCGACTGGATGCTCCCCGGCACCAGCGGCGTTGAACTGGCCCGCCGCCTGAAGAAAGACGAGACCACGGCTGAAATCCCCATTATCATGCTCACGGCCAAGGTCGAAGAGGACAACAAGATCCGGGGCCTGGAAGTGGGGGCAGACGACTACATCACCAAGCCCTTTTCCCCCAGGGAACTGGTGGCCAGGCTCAAGGCCGTGTTGCGGCGCACCACACCTCCCGGCGTGGAAACCCCCATCGAGGTGGATGGCCTGACACTGGACCCGGTGGGCCACCGCGTCACCACGGAAACCGGCGCGCTGAACATCGGCCCCACGGAATACCGGCTGCTTCAGTTCTTCATGACACACCAGGAACGGGTCTATACTCGCTCCCAACTGCTGGACCAGGTGTGGGGCGGAAACGTCTACGTTGAGGAACGAACGGTGGATGTGCATATACGCCGCTTGCGCAAGGCCCTGGGCGACCAATACGACCACCTGATCCAGACAGTGCGTGGTACCGGCTACCGGTTCTCCACCAGGGCAGCATAACCACAGCCGGCACCCTCAACCCCGCAAACGCCGGGGACTGACTCAGGGGCAGCAGCAATGCAACACAACTGGTCAAAGTATGTGCGATGGATTATCGCATTCCTGATTGCCTGCACGGCGATAGGGCTTTTCTTTGGCGAACCACTTTACGGGCTGACCGTCGGGCTTCTGGTGTACCTCTGGTGGACTCTCGCCCAGGCCAAGCGGCTTTACCAATGGCTTGGCAACCCCGGTGGCAGTGGAGAAGCACCTCAGAGTGTCGGCCTGTGGGGCGACATTTTTGACGGCCTCCACAAGCTCCACCAGACCCACCTGCGCACCCAGGACAGACTCCGGGCCCAGATTAACCGGGTTCAGGAATCCACCAACGCCATGCGCGACGGCGTTATCATGACTGACGCCCGGGGCGCCATGGAGTGGTGGAACGGTTCCGCGGAACACCTGCTTGGTTTTCGCCGCGGCTCGGACCAGGGCCAGCTCATCCACAACCTGATCCGCAATCCCGCGTTCAAGGCCTATTTTGATTCCAGGGACTACC
>CAZFPG010000479.1:0-2846 GCA_964521055.1 uncultured Marinobacter sp. | reverse complement strand
GCGGATTCTGGAATCGCCCGGAAATCCGCGTTTTTGCCAGCTATTCCACCTGGGACGATGAGCTCAATGGTTTTGATGGCGGTGACGCCCTCGGCCAGGAAGACTTTGGCGGCAGCCAGTGGACCTTTGGTACCCAGATGGAAATCTGGTTCTGATATCGACAAGTGTCTGTCCAACAAAAACAAGGAATCATTATGAAAACGTTCAAGCGTCATCTCACAGCCGTGGCGGTGTCTGCCGCCCTCATGCCAACAGCGGCCGTTCACGCTGGTGAAGTGGAAGTTCTGCACTGGTGGACTGCCGGTGGTGAAGCCAGGGCCGCTGCCGCCCTGAAAGAAATGATGGAAGAGCAGGGTCACACCTGGAAAGACTTCGCGGTCGCCGGCGGCGGCGGTGAAGCCGCCATGACTGTGCTGAAAACCCGCGCTGTATCCGGTAATCCGCCCGCGGCGGCCCAGATCAAGGGCCTGGATATTCGCGAATGGGCGGAGCTTGGCTTCCTGACCAATCTGGACAGTGTTGCCGACGCCGAAAACTGGGATCAGCTCATTCCGCCCAGGATTTCCGACGTCATGAAGTATGAAGGTGAATACGTGGCCGTACCCGTTAACGTGCACCGGGTGAACTGGCTATGGGTGAACCCGGATGTTATGGAAGATGCTGGCGTTGAAATTCCCACCACGCTGGATGAGTTCTTCGAAGTCGCCGACAAACTCAAGGCCGAGGGCTACATTCCACTGGCACACGGTGGCCAGCCCTGGCAGGACGCCACTGTGTTCGATGCGGTGGCGCTCGCGGAACTGGGCCCTGATGATTACCGCAAGGCGTTTGTCGATCATGACATGGATGTGATCAACAGCGAGAAAATGGAAGAGGTCTTCTCGCAATTCGCCAGGGTAATGAGCTACGTGGACGAAGATGCCGCGGGCCGTGACTGGAATACCGCAACCGGTATGGTCATTCGGGGTGAGGCCGCCATGCAGATCATGGGGGACTGGGCCAAGGGTGAGTTCACCGCCGCGGAACTGACACCTGGCGAAGACTACCTGTGCGCACCGGCTCCTGGCACTGAAGGCCAGTTCACCTTCAACGTGGATTCCTTCGCCATGTTCAGCCTGACAGAGGACGAGGATGTTAAGGCACAGAAGGATCTGGCGCGTACCATTCTGGAGCCCGAATTCCAGACCCTGTTCAACCAGAACAAGGGCTCCATACCGGTACGTACCGATATGGACATGGGCGAATTCGACACCTGTGCCCAGGCGTCCATGGAAACCTTCAAGTCCAGTGCCGAAGACGGTGGCCTGGTGCCCAGCTTCTCCCACGGCCTGGCCACCACCAGCTATATCCAGGGCCAGATCTTCGATGTGGTCACCAACTTCGTCAACTCCAGAAACCCGGACCCGGCAAAAACCACGGACCAGTTGGCCGCGGCCATCAAGTCCGCAATGTAATGCCGTACCAGGCCGCCTGCCGGGCGGCCTTCGGGTTTATTCGGGGGATTTCTCATGGAACACACTCAACATCGCCCTGCCGAGGCGGCCAAGGCATCGTCTGGCCTGATGGACGGCCTTCAGCGCTGGCTTCCCAAGCTGGTGGTGGCACCAACGTTCATCCTGATTGGCATTGGTATCTATGGCTACATGCTATGGACGGGTGTGCTGTCGTTTACCAATTCCAGCTTCCTGCCCAGCTATGATTTTGTCGGTCTTGCCCAGTACGCCAAGCTGATGGAGAGCGAACGCTGGCTGGTTGCGTCCCGGAATCTTGCGATTTTCGGGGGGCTGTTCATCGGCATCTGTCTGCTGATCGGAGTTGTGCTGGCTATTTTTCTGGACCAGCGCATCCGCCAGGAAGGCGCGATCCGGACCATCTATCTCTATCCCATGGCGCTGTCCATGATTGTAACGGGCACCGTCTGGCGGTGGATTCTGAACCCCCGCCTGGGGCTGGAAAAGCTGATGCATGACTGGGGCTGGACCTCCTTCAGCTTTGACTGGCTGGTGGATTCCGACTTTGCCATCTACACCATCGTGATGGCCGCTGTCTGGCAGGCTTCGGGCTTTGTGATGGCCCTGTTCCTGGCCGGCCTCCGGGGTGTGGATTCATCCATTATGCGGGCCGCGAGGGTGGATGGTGCCAGCCTGCCGGTCATCTACTGGAAAATCATCCTGCCGTCCCTGCGGCCGGTATTCTTCAGCTCCGTAATGGTGCTGGCCCACATTGCCATCAAGAGTTTTGACCTGGTAATGGCCATGACAGCGGGCGGCCCGGGTTATTCCACAGACCTGCCTGCAGTGTTTATGTACTCCCACACCTTTACTCGCGGCCAGATGGGCCTGGGTTCCGCCAGCGCCATGCTGATGCTGGGCGCCATCCTCGCACTGCTGGTGCCCTACCTGTATTCCGAACTGAGGGAGAAGCGCCATGACTGATGTGGTTCGTACCGGCTTTCGCCCCAGCCGCATAGCCATATACGGGGTGCTGCTGCTGGCGTGTCTGGTGTACCTGATTCCGCTGGTCATCATGCTGATTACCAGTTTCAAGACGCCCATGGATATTCGTACCGGCAACCTGCTGGCCCTGCCAACCGACTGGACAGTAATGGGCTGGACCAAGGCCTGGTCCGAGGCCTGCACCGGGGTGCAATGCGAGGGAGTCAGAGGGTTTTTCTGGAACTCGTTCAAGATGACGGTGCCAGCTGTACTGATTTCCACGCTGTTGGGCGCTTTCAATGGTTACGTGTTGTCGAAATGGAAGTTCAAGGGCTCTGACCTGATGTTTGGCATGCTGCTGTTCGGCTGTTTTGTGCCGTTTCAGGTGGTGCTGCTGCCCATGGCTGCCAC
>CAZFPG010000478.1:0-2854 GCA_964521055.1 uncultured Marinobacter sp. | reverse complement strand
CCCCTTCTGCAGCAGCAGATTTGAGGCACAGTTATCTTTAAGGAGTTAGCGATTTCGGTATCTTACCGTAACAAGATGTAACTCGGGAAACGTCATGTCTAATAATAACAGGGACTTCGTCTGACCATGCTGCTGGTACTCGCCGGATCCATCCTCACATTCACCATGGCCCAGGAGGCTGTCGTTGTTGAGCCGTATCAACAGGGCACCGTGGTGATTGAGCAGGATTTTGACACCAGCCCAATCGAGTTAAGAACAGACACCCGCGTGGAGCCCCTGGTAGAGCAACAGTTCCGCAACATTGTGCGACAGGCTTACGACTACAGCTGCGGCAGCGCTGCGCTGACCACCGTGCTCAACTTCTACCTGGGCAGAAACCTCGGCGAACGACAGGTGATGGAAGGCCTGCTGCATTACGGCGAGAGTGAGCGCATCGTTCAGCGCCGGGCTTTCTCCATGCTGGATATGAAGCGCCTGGTGACCGCCCTGGGTTATCCGTCTGGCGGCTTCCGCGCCACCATAGATGATCTGATCGACCTGGACCATCCGGCCATCGTTCCCATCCAGCACGCTGGCTTCAAGCACTTCGTGGTTTTGAGAACCATCCGGGACGGCCGCGTGTACCTGGCAGACCCCGCAGTGGGAAACATCTCCTTTACCCTCGACCAGTTCGAGGAAAAGTGGGACGACAATGTCCTTTTTATTGTGTTCCCGGGCAGCGACAAACCGCTGGACTACCTCGAACTGAAGGAAGAGGACCTGCGGTTCGTGGATGACGAGACTATGACATTGCTGGCGCTTGAGAAGATTCCGGAGTTTCACGAGTCTACCGAACGCCGGATCCGGAACATGCTGGAACGCCAGAAAAACAACCCGGACGGCAGCGTAGAGAACACCAGAAAGCAGCTGTTCTACCGTCGTAATTAACGTGCAGGGCACAAGGCCCCGGCACAGGAACCATTACAAGTAAAATAAGGGAGTCAGGATGAATCGTTGGTTAGTGCGAGGTTTTATCCTTTTTTCCGTGACTGGCCTTTACCCAACCATGGCATTGTCGCAGGAAGGAAACGTAGACCAGGCCAGGGAAGCGCTTGCTAAGCAGGAGGGTGATGAAGACTCCTCAAAGCAGCTGGAGGAGGTTTTTCAGTCGGCGGAGACCAGTTATTCATTACAGAAGAAGGGCACCCACGCGCTCAACTACTCTTTCGATTACTCATACACCGGCGACCAGCGCCTGGACCTGGCGATTACCGATGGTTCCGTTCGCAATCTCGACGTTGTTCCGTCTGCCACCCATAACTTCACCAACGCCTTCTCCTATGACTATGGGCTGCTGGACAACCTGACGGTGGGTACCCGTATCCCGCTGGTGGTCAAGCACGATACGCAGGATGAGCTGAGCGTTTACGATTTTGGTGACATATCCGCCACCGCGCGCTGGCAGCCGTTCTCCTACGTTCCCGGGAGGATGTCCACCACCGTGTTCGGTACATTTACCTCCAAGACCGGTGTCAGCCCCTACGAGATCGATATCGATGAGCAGCTTTCCACTGGCAGCGGCTACTACTCGCTGGCAGGCGGTGTAAGCTTTTCGAAAGTACTGGATCCGGTGGTGGTATTCTGCTCCACAAGCGCCACCTACAATATTCCCGAGACCGGGCTTCAGCAGGTCCGGGGCGCGCGGGTTCTGGAAGAGGTTGAGCCGGGTTTCGGGCTCTCCGCATCTGGCGGTTTTGCCTACTCACTTTCCTACGATATTTCCCTCAGTATCTCCGCCCAGTTGAGCTACAGCGACGAAACCATACTCTCCTTCAGCGATGGCACCCAGGCTGTCGCCCAGGACCAGATGAGTGGCTTTCTCAGCATGTCGCTGGGCACCCGCGTGAGCGATACCACCATCGTCAATACCAGCCTTGGTATCGGCCTGACCGAAGACGCGCCGGATTTCTCGCTGGGCCTATCCATGCCCATCAGATTCTCAGGTCTCAAAGAGTGAGTTCAGCCTCTGACGTTTTACGGGAAGGGAAGATTTCATGGGTATAACCAGCCACAAAAAACGGATTGCCGGTGCCATCATGGCGGCCTCGGTAACCTGTGGTGTCGAGGCGCAGCTGGCACAGAACCTGACGATCCACCCCAAGGCCCTGGCATTGGGGAACGCAGTTACCGCTGATCCACCCGGCATCATGGCCATTCACTACAACCCGGCAGGCCTGACCAAACTTGATGGTCGCCAGCTTGAAGTGAACCTGATGAGCATCTACCTGGATATTGATGCGGATTTTCACGCTCCGGAGGGGTATGAGATCTTCGGTATTGACGGCCTGGAGATCGACCCACTGACCGGTAAACAGCGCGACCCTGTTGCCAACAAACACAGTCATACCAACAATGTCGCGCTCTATGTGCCCGGGGTTGGCATACTCAAGGCACCTCCCGGGCCGGCAGTTGCCCCCTCTGCGGGTATCAGTATCAATCCCCCGGGGTCCAAGCTGACCTTCGGTAATGCCTTCTACCTTCCCCTGGCCGCCGGCTTCTATCGGGAAAAAGACGATCCCGGGCGCTATATGCCCCAGGCGACAGCCCTGCAGCGTACCACTTACCTGTCGCCGACCGTCGGCTACAAGATCAACGACGAATGGGCGGTTGGTGCTGGTATTCACCTGTCCCACATGGGGATTGCGGCTGACCAATACATGCGGGCACCGAACATGCTGTTGGGGGTTGCAGAGGTGCTGCAGGACGCCTTCAATTGTGAAAGCGGCGACGAGCCCCTGCAACCCTGGCTGGCACTTTGCGGTGGTAATGTCGGGCCCTGGGATGACATCGGCGCACTCAGCATCAATGTCCAGGA
>CAZFPG010000477.1:0-2862 GCA_964521055.1 uncultured Marinobacter sp. | reverse complement strand
CCACCCGACAACTCGAACCCCTGGCGGAAATTGTCGGCCAGAACCGGGCGCAGGCGGCGGTACGTTTTGCGCTGGCCATGCCCCATGGTGGCTATAACGTGTATGCGGTTGGCCGCAATGGACTGGGCAAGCGCACCATGATGCTGCGTTACCTGGAACACCATGTGGACACCGAGAACCAGAGCCACGACTGGTGTTACGTCGCGAACTTCGAGGAGCCCCGCATTCCCAGGATGCTCAGGCTGCCTTCCGGCAAGGGCACCGAGCTGAAGCAGGACATGGAAAAGCTGATGGGGCGTCTGATGAAGATGATCCCCCAGACCTTCGACAGCGACAGCTTCCTTGAGCGTGCCGAAAAGCTGAAAAACGACTATGGCAGGAAACAGGAAGACGAGCTGGAAAAGGTCGCTGCCCAGGCAAAACGCAAGAAAGTCAGCCTGAACATTACAACCCCCGGCGGCTATCGCCTGGTGGCAATGAACGGCGATGAACCCCATACCGCCGAGTCTTTCCAGGCTCTTACCGAGGCGCAGCGGGAAAAGTTCGAGAATGATATTAACAAGCTTGAGAAAAAGCTCAGGCAGGCACTGCGGAAGCTGGCTGACTGGGAGCAGGAATACGCGGAAAGCCAGCAGGCCCTCAATGAGGAGACCCTGGAGGGCATCTCGGGGCACCAGATTGATGAGCTGATTGAGAAGTACCGGGACCAGCCAGACGTGGTTGCCTATTTTGAGGCGGTCCGTAAGGACCTGTCGGAAAGCCTGGAGATCTTCCTGGAAGACAACGAAGAACAGGCGGCCATTGCCTATGCCTCCCTGGACAAGAAAATGCCCAGGCGTTATCTGGTGAATGTGCTGGTCCATCAGAAAACCGACGAAGTGCCGGTGGTGGTGGAAGATAACCCCACCTATCACAACCTGTTCGGTTATGTGGAAAGTGTCACCTTCAAGGGTACCGTTTTTACCGATTTTTCCCTCATTCGCCCCGGCAGCATTCACCGGGCCAATGGCGGCTATCTGTTGATGGACGCCATCAAGGTATTAGAGCAGCCGTTCGTCTGGGATGGCCTCAAGCGTGCCCTGCGGTCCAAATCCATCCAGATCAATTCCCTGGAACGGGAACTCACGCTCTCGGGCACCATCTCGCTGGAGCCGGAAGCCATCCCCCTGGATGTAAAAATCGTGTTGTTCGGCGACCGGGAAACCTGGATGCTGCTGCAGGAGTACGATCCCGAGTTCGCCGAGCTGTTCCGGGTTACCGCTGATTTCGAGAACGAGATGATGCGCACGGACGAGAGCCAGCTGCTCTACGCCAAGTTCATCGCCAGCCTGGTGAAGGAAAAGAAGCTGCTTCACTGCAGCAACAAGGCCGTGGCCAGAGTCATCGAGCACAGCGCGCGCATGGCGGAGCATCAGGACAGGCTGTCGCTGCATGCGGCGGATATCGCCAACCTGTTGCGCGAATCCGACTACTGGGCCCGGCAGGCGGGCGCGCGGCTGATCCAGAACTCCCATGTTGACCAGGCGCTGGAAAGTGCCCGTTATCGCAGCAGCCGGATTCGTGATCAGTTCTACGACTCCATTCGTGACGGTTCGACGCTGGTATCAACCACGGGGACCTGCGTGGGGCAGGTGAATGCGCTTTCGGTACTTTCGACCGGTGGTTTCGAGTTCGGGCTGTCCAACAGAATTACGGCCACCTGCTATTATGGTGATGGTGGCGTGATGGATATTGAGCGCGACGTGAAGTTGGGGGGCAATATCCACTCCAAGGGCGTGATGATACTCAGCTCCTGGCTTTCTTCCCATTTCGCCGTCACTGATCCCATGCATCTGTCCGCCAGCCTGACGTTCGAGCAGAATTATGGTGAGGTGGACGGTGACAGTGCTTCGCTGGCGGAAATGTGTGCACTGGTCTCTGCGCTTTCCGGGCTGCCCGTGCGGCAGGATCTGGCCATTACTGGCTCCGTAAACCAGTTTGGTGAAGTTCAGCCGATCGGTGGTGTCAATGAGAAGGTCGAAGGCTTTTACAGTACCTGTAAGCTGACCGGAGAATTGACCGGAACCCAGGGCGTGATCGTACCTGTAACCAATGTGCAGAACCTGATGCTCGACCAGGAAGTGGTCCAGGCCGTCCGCGATGGCAGGTTTGCAGTTCATTCGGTGAGCCGGGCAGAGGAAGCCATCACCCTGTTGCTGGGCAAACCGGCAGGCAAGGCAGACAATAAAGGCAGGTATCCCAAGCAGAGCGTTTTTGGCATCATCCAGCAACGTCTGGAAAAAATGCGCGAGCATGAGCGCCAGGAACATGCCCGGGACGACCACAAAGACCCGTCGATTCACTAGGTGCATCGGCGGTAATGGAAAGGAGAGGCAAGGCACATGACTGATACCCAGCAAACGGTGTACGTAGTTGAGGACGACGAGGCGGTTCGCGATTCACTGGAGCTGCTTCTTAAATCCGATGGCAAGCCAGTCAAGACCTACGACAACGCCAACGCGTTTCTGAAGGACTACTCCGAAAACATGGCTGGCTGCATTGTGCTGGATATTCGCATGCCCGGCATGGACGGCATGGAGCTTCAGAAAAAGCTTAACGAAAAGCACTCCATCCTTCCGATCATCTTTGTAACCGGCCACGGAGACGTCCCCATGGCTGTGGATGCCATGAAAGAGGGAGCGGTGGACTTCATACAGAAGCCCTACCGGGAAGAAGCTTTGCTGCAGAAGATCGAAGCGGCGCTCGAGCAGGACAGGGAGCAGCGTAAAACCCTCGGTGAAAAACAGGAAATCCTGCGCCGCGTGAAAAGCCTGACGCCCCGTGAGCACGAAATTATGGACCGGATGATCGCAGGGCAGGCCA
>CAZFPG010000476.1:0-2862 GCA_964521055.1 uncultured Marinobacter sp. | reverse complement strand
ATGTTCACGGCTGAGCCCGCGAATGCAGGCTTTCACCAGCGGCACTCGCCGGCTGGTTACCGACAGCTCGTCCACATCCAGGCCCAGCAGTACCGGAATGGCCTGTGGGTCCGAAGCCAGCTCGCCGCAGACCCCCACCCAGCGATGATGGGCGTGGGCGGCTTCCACCGTCATACGGATCAGTTGCAGTACCGAAGGATGCAGGCCGTCGGATTGCGCTGACAGCTGGCCATGGCCACGGTCGATAGCCAGGGTGTACTGGGTCAGGTCGTTGGTACCCACGGAGAAGAAGTCCACTTCCGGCGCCAGGGTGTGAGCCAGCAGGGCACAGGAGGGCACCTCGATCATCACGCCCACCTGCAGGCCCTGGCAGGGGATCTCGGCACGGACCCGCTCGACGATGGCCTTGGCGGCGCGAAACTCCTCCAGGTCCTTGACCATGGGGAACATGATCCGCAATGGACGGTTTTCCGCAGCCCTCAGCAGGGCACGGATCTGGGTTTCCAGGATGTCCGGGCGGGTCAGCGACAGGCGAATGCCCCGCAGCCCCAGAAAGGGGTTGTCCTCGTGGGGCAGGGGCCAGTAGTCCAGTGGTTTGTCGCCTCCCACGTCCAGGGTGCGCGCCACCAGGGGCAGGCCGTTGAGGGCATCAAAGGCGTGGCGGTATTCCTTTACCTGGGTATCCAGGTCAGGCGCTTCCGGGTGTTCCATGAAAATGAACTCGGTGCGCAGCAGGCCAATGCCATCGGCGCCCCGATCCACGGCATCCGGGGTGTGAGCGGTGTTACCCAGGTTGGCACAGACATCGATGGTATGACCATCGGTTGTGGTGGCCGGTTCGTTCCGGCACTCGTGGGCCTGCGCCTGCAGACGGGTCAGCTGGTCCAGGCGGCGGTTGATCCGCTCACGTCGCCCGGAGCCGGGATTGGGAACAATGCAGCCGCGCTCACCATCAACCACCACATCAATGCCATCGGTTATGGTCAGAATACGGTTGCCGGCACCGACCACGGCGGGCAGGCCCAGTGCGCGGGCCAGAATGGCACTGTGGGAGGTGGCGCCACCCCGTGCCGTAACCAGGCCCCGAACCCGCTGGGTATCCAGCCTGGCCACATCGGAGGGGCCAAGGTCATCTGCGATCAGCACATAGGGCTCATCTGGAGGTGTCGGCATGGCTACACCGCACAGGTTGGCCAGCACGCGCCGGCCAACATCCCGCAGGTCTGCCGCACGTTCTGCGAGCAGCCGGTCGGCCAGCGCTTCCTGGGCACGGGCAGCCGTATCTATGGCACGCCACCAGCCGGCTTCGGCAGAAGCGCCTTCGTTAATGGCTTCCAGGGCGGCCTGGTAGAGGTCGTCGTCCTGCAGCATTTCCACATGTACCGACAGAATCGGTGCCACCTCCCCTCCTTCCGCCTGGCGAATCAAGGTGCGTAGCTGTCCATCGGCTTCGTCGATAGCACGGCCAAGGCGGCTGGACTGTTCACCGGCGTCACTGGCGTGTGGGGGATAGTCCAGGGTTGGCTGGCGCATCACGAAGGCGGGCGCCAGTGCCAGGCCCGGTGAGGCGGCAACCGCTCTCAGGGCCTCGTCGTCAGCCAGTGGTTCCGGTTCGGGCTCGGATGGCTCCGGTTGGCTCTCCTGGTGGCGTAGTGGTGATACTGTTTCCCCGAGGCCGTCACGGATGACCTGACACACGCCATTGACTGCCTTTTCCGCCTCGTCACCCGTGGCAGAGATCACCAGGGTCTGACCGCGGCGCGCGCCAAGGCCGATAATACGCGTCAGACTGGTGGCAGACACCGAGTTGCCGTCACCATCTTCAAGACGGATGCGGATATCCGCATCGTGCTGCCTGGCTTCCTGGACCAGTTGCTTGGCGGGGCGGGCATGGAGCCCGTGGGTGTTCAGCAGTTGCACCCGTTCGCTGACGGCATTGGCCTGTTCGCCGGAAAGTCTCGAGAGCACGGCATCGACGGACTGGTTTTCCAGGGGCGTGTTCTGCGCCAGGAAGTTGTCGATGCGTTCCAGCAATTCCCTGCAGTCGTCGCCCTGGCCGGCAAGGCAGAAAACGCCAGCCAGTTCGTCGGTCGGTTCCTTGGGGGTGGCCAGTGCGAGAGCCGGGTGGTGGCTGCCGATGCTGTGGTGTACCAGCCAGAAACCCTGGCCCAGGCCCACCGGGGGCTGACTGACGATTTCCCTCATAAACGCAGAGTCTACGCAGCCGAGCCCTTGCAGCCGTGCGGAGGCACTCATGGCCAGTTCGCTCGTGCTGTGGGTGTTTACGCCCAGGCATAAAGTCTGCGCGTCGCATTTCGGCACCACCGGCTCCCGGGATAGCAGGGTTGCCAGGGCTGCAGTATCGTCGGCTTCGGCCAGCTTCCGTGAAAGGCCGGGCCTGTCCAGTACACGGGTCAGGTGGCGCAGTATGTCCAGATGCTCGTCTGACTGGGCGGCAATGGCCACCAGAACATACACTGTTGCGTTGTCATGCCAGGTAACTCCAGCGGGAAACTGCAACACCCGGATGCCAGTGCTGGTGACCGCTGAGCGGCTCTCCGGAGTGCCGTGGGGGATGGCGATACCGTTACCGAGTACGGTGGAGGACTGCTGCTCTCTCGCCAGCATGCCGGCGTGGTAATCAGAAGTGGTCCTGCCGGTTTCCTGCAGGTCCTGGCTTGCCTGCTTCAGGGCATCCTGCCAGTCGGTTGCGGTGCAGCCCAGGCGGATATCGTTGGCTGTAAGCGTCAGCATGGGGGTATAGCCTCGCCTTGTTGTTGTGTGATGCTGTGGCAGTGGCATTCGAGGACTGCCGCTGTCGTAAAATTCGGGTTGCTGAATCGTGTCAGCAGCCATAGAATG
>CAZFPG010000475.1:0-2862 GCA_964521055.1 uncultured Marinobacter sp. | reverse complement strand
ATTCCCGTGTGCACCACCAACCGCATCAATACGCCGGAAAAAGGCGAGGAAATCCTATCCGCCGGCAAGGCGGATATGGTGTCCATGGCACGGCCGCTGCTGGCGGATTCC
The DNA here is from genome assembly GCA_964521055.1 of uncultured Marinobacter sp. Taxonomy (GTDB): domain Bacteria; phylum Pseudomonadota; class Gammaproteobacteria; order Pseudomonadales; family Oleiphilaceae; genus Marinobacter. The sequence goes on along the minus strand of CAZFPG010000475.1, from coordinate 2,751 downwards.
GAATTCGTTCGCAAGGCCCAGCAGAACCGCAGTGACGAAATCAACACCTGCATCGCCTGCAACCAGGCCTGCCTTGACCATGTGTTTCAGCTCAAGCGGGCGTCCTGCCTGGTCAACCCCCGTGCCTGTCACGAGACCGAGCTGGTACTAACCGTAGCCCCGGTCAGCCGCCGCATCGCTGTGGTCGGCGCCGGCCCTGCAGGATTGGCCGCCGCTACCACCGCCGCCAAACGGGGGCACAGGGTGACGTTGTTCGAGGCGGACGACAGGATCGGTGGCCAGTTCAACTACGCCAAGCGCATCCCTGGCAAGGAAGAGTTCTACGAGACACTGCGTTACTACCAGCGCCAGATCGAAATTCTGGGCATCGAGCTCAAGCTCAATACCCGCGTGGACTCGAACTCACTCAGTGAAGCGGGGTTTGATGACGTCATCATCGCAACAGGCGTCAAGCCACGGACACCGAAGATTGAGGGTATCGATCATCCCAAAGTGCTGGGGTATCTGGACGTGCTCCGCCACAACAAGCCTGTTGGCCAGTCGGTGGCCGTTATCGGCGCGGGTGGCATCGGTTTTGATGTCAGCGAGTTCCTGACCCACGATGCCAGTCATCATCCCGAGGGAGAACAGATAAGCGTTGCCGACTGGCAGGCGGAATGGGGCGTGGATCCGCAATTTGAAGGGCCGGGCGGGCTGGCGGAGCGCAAGCCCATGCCATCACCACGCAAGATCTACCTGATGCAACGCAAGAGCAGCAAGGTAGGCGGCGGCCTGGGCAAAACCTCCGGCTGGGTTCACCGCAACAGCCTCAAACACCGTGATGTGGAAATGCTTCGGGGATGCATCTACGAGAAGATTGATGATGAAGGCCTGCACATCACGCTATCGGACAGGGATGGAAAGGTGACGGAGAGCAAAGTGCTGGCGGTGGATAATGTGATTATTTGCGCAGGTCAGGAACCGTTCCGGGCGTTGTTTGATGATTTGGTCAATCGCGGAATTCAGACTCATCTGATCGGTGGGGCGGATGTTGCCGAAGAGCTGGATGCCAAGCGCGCGATCCGTCAGGGGACAGAGGTGGCTGCGGGAATCTGACCGGGGCGACAAAATTGGTCACAAAGTGATCGCCTTTATCAGTCTCGTGCCGTTGGCAGTCAGTTACCGTTACAGTCGCTGGCTGCCGGTTATCGAATGGCTTTCAGGGCCTCGCTAATGGCGTCTGCCTCTGCAGACAGTACCCGGTAACGCAGGCTGTCGGCCTGCTGGCTGGCGCGCAACAGCTGCTTCAGCTTCATATCGTAGAGGCGGTTCAGCAAATCTGATTGCGGGGTTCTTTGTGGTGCGTTCATGGTATTACCCTCCGCGGGGAACAACCTGTGTCAATATACTTTACGTTTGGCCTCTGCTTTCGGCCTTGTACCTATAATCAAGCATAACTCGGGCCAAACTGTCGTGTCGGTGCGCTAGCGACCAAACCGGGCCCGATAAACACCGGGGGCCAGGCCGGTGTGTTTTCGAAACAGACGGCTGAACGAACTGACATCCTCGTAGCCCACCAGCCGTGTCACCTCCTCCACGGCAACCCGGGAGTTTTCCAGGTGCTGCCTTGCGGCCTCAATCCTCAGAACCTGCAGGTAACCGGTGGGCGTGTCCCCCGTCGCCGCCCTGAACCGGCGAATCAACGAACGCTCCGTTAACCCGGCCAGCGCGGCAAGAGTTTGCAGTGTCAGAGGTCTTGTAAAATTTACATCCAGCCAGTCCTGGAGCTTCAGGATGGCCGCATCGGAATGGTAACGCCGCGCCTGCAGGGCACCGTAGGGCGCCTGACTGGTTCGCCCCACATCAATCACAAACGCCTTCGCGAGCTCCCGCGCCACCTTGGCCCCGGCAAAACGTTCCACCAGATAAACCCCCAGGTCCCACCAGGCCATACCGCCCCCAGCGCAGGCAACGTGTCCATCCACCGTAATCAACTTGTCCGGTTGCAGATCCACCCCGGGGAAACGCTGCCGGAACTGATTGCTGAACCCCCAGTGCGTCGTCGCCTGCCGTCCATCCAGTAACCCGGCTTCGGCCAACAGAAACGCGCCGGTGCAATTACTGGCCACCCGAACCTGCCCGGAAGGCGCCTCCCGGAAGCCGCCGAGCCAGTCAATCAACCCGGGATTGGCTGCCAACACCCGGTCAATCGGCGCGCCAATCGTCGGCACAATTATCAAGTCCGCCTGGCAATTACCGGTGGAAATGTCCTGCCAGTCGCCATCGGCCATTAAGGTAATTCCGTTGATACACCTGCAGGGCCTACCATCCTGCGTCAGCAGCCGAGTGGTGAACTGTTGCTCTGGAGGTAAATCATTTATTCGTGCCCAGGTAACCCCGGCGAGCCGGAACAGGTCGATAATGCCAGTAATTGCACTCGCGAGAGCCCCATCAAAGCCAATAATAGAAACCGTTCGCATGCTAGTTCCAAGGTAGGGTAATTGTGGGGGAGGGTTGTCCGGGACTGTCGGCAGCAGGGATGCTGCCGTCAAGCTTACATGGACGTATTTACAGCGTGTCCCGGACAACCCTCCCCCGTGATTGCCCGGCCGCCTGGAACCGAAAAATGGCGATATCAACCATGATTATGTCATTAACGCCGGTTTCAACAAAAACAACCGTATGAGAGGCTATACGCCATAAACAGGAGACTACCCCAATGACAGACACCCTGATTGACCGCCGCGACCTGGCGTTCCAACTCTACGAAGT
>CAZFPG010000474.1:0-2875 GCA_964521055.1 uncultured Marinobacter sp. | reverse complement strand
GTCTTGACGGTAATGCGCCCGTCCTGGGGTTTGCGGCGCTCGGTTATGTCAAGTTCCGCCATCACCTTGATGCGGGATACCACTGACATCAGCAGGTTGGTGGGAATGTGGATCTTGTCCTGCAGGACCCCGTCAATGCGGTAACGCACCACCAGCGACTTGGTGCGGGGGTGAACGTGGATGTCGCTGGCACCCAGGCGCAGGGCCTCCAGGATGATGGCATTGACCAGGCGAATGGCCGGGGGCTCTTCAGAACTGCCCAGCAACTGTTCCAGGGATTCGTTGTCATTGTCCTCGTCAAGTACGATTTCGATGCCCTCGTAGGGGTCATCGGTGCCCACTTTGGTGGTGATGTCGTCCAGTTCGCTGGTTTCACCGAAAATTTCCGTCAGCTTGGCCTGCATCTGGGTGGTTTCGCACAACAGCGGGTGAATGGTGTAGCCGGTCATGAACCCCAGTTCGTCAATCAGGTTCACGTCCATGGGGTCCACCATGGCCAGGCGCAACCGCTGGCCCTGTACCCGCAGAGGTAGCACCAGTTGGCGGGTGCAGATTTTCTGGGGTACCAGGGACATCAGTGCCAGGTCGGGTTGGAACTCGCGGAGATCGATTTCCTCGAACAGCATGTCGTCCCGCAGCATTTCGAAAACCTTGCGGAAATCCACCCATTCATGCTTGAGCAACTGGCGAACCACGGGAGTTTTGTGGCTTTGCATTTCCCGGTGCAACTGCTGGATCTGCTGGGGGTTCAGCCAACCCTTCTTGTGAAGCAGTATGGCAAGCTGGCTGCGGTTGGTAGCGGTCAGTTTACTGATGGTTTCCAGGTCTCTGTGCTGCTTCTTGGTCTGTTGTTCCAGTGCCCGTGTGCGCTGGATGAGTTCGTACTGTTCCAGGGCCAGGGCGATGGTCAGGCGAATGTCATCGTCGTTCCAGGGCTTGAGGATAAACCGGTACACGGCCCCTTCCTTGATGGAGCCCATCACGGCCTCGGTATTGGCGTGGCCGGTGAGCATGATGCGGATGGTATTGGGCCAGCGTTCCCGTACTTCCCGGAGTAATTCGCTGCCGTTCATGCCGGGCATCATGAAGTCGGTCATGATCAGTTCCACCGGCTGTTTTTCCATAATGCGCAGGGCTTCAGTGCCGTTGCTGGCAAACAGTAGCTCGTAGTTCTCGCGCTGGAAAACCCGGCGCAGGGAAGACAGGATGTTGGGCTCGTCATCCACCAGCAGCAGGCGATAAGGCGCTTTCTTCCCTTCGGTCACCGGCGGGGATTTGTCGTCCGGGTCCTGGTTGAAAAACAGTGAGGCGTAGCGTTTTGCCATGATCAGTCCTTAACTGACCGGCAGCACGAGGGTGACACGGGTGCCTGTGCCTTCTCTGCTGTCGATCTGAATGGTGCCCCGGTGAGCACGCACGGTGTCCCGGGCGACGGTCAGGCCCAGACCGGTGCCGGCGCCCACTGGCCGGCTGGTGAAGAAGGCATCAAAGACCCGTTCGCGAATGTCCTCGGCAATACCGCAGCCGTTATCCTGGATCACCACCTGGATGCCGTCACTCTCGACACTGGTTCTGGCAAGGATTCGCCCGCCTTCAATGCCATTTTCCCGCAACCTTAGTGCCTGCGCCGCGTTGTCGAGCAGGTTGTAGAAAGTTTGCGACAGCCGCGACGGGTGGCCGGAAATTTTTGGCAGCTCGCCGGGCTTCTCCAGGATCTCCACGTCGTGGCCATATTCGGTCTGGAGCAGGTGCACGGCGCTGGACAGCAGTTCATTGACGTCACATTGGGTGTAGTCGGCCTGATCAATGCTGGAGAAAGTTTTCAGGTCCGACACAATGCTGGCAATACGGCGGGCGCCGTCGGAAGACTCCTCGATCAGGTTGGTGAAGTCGTCCAGCAGCTCCCGGCTCTGATCCGAGTCGGGTACAAGTTGCTGCAGATCCTTGACGTAGTCCCTGGCAACTTTGAGATTGCTGGAAATGAAGCCAATCGGGTTGTTGATCTCATGGGCCACGCCGGCGGCCAATTGCCCCACGGAGCGCAACCGGGCGCTCTCATACAGGTCCATCTGGGCGTGTTTGATGACAGCTACCTGTTCGTCCACCTTGTCCTGGAGCTGGTTTGACAGCTCGCGGTAGCGGGCTTCCGAGGCCTTCAGCGCCTCGTTCTGTCTCTGCAGTTCGGCATAACTGGCTTCGGTGGTGTCATGGTGAAGGTTGGCGGCGAGCCGGTATTTGGCGATGAACATCATCAGAAACGAGACCAGGTCAGCCGCGGCAAGGCGCTCCTGTTCGGAACCGCCACCGGATAGCCAGCCCACGGTTTCCAGATTGAATTCGAGGGCCACCGCATCGGGCTTGCGTTCGCTACCAATCTCCACCGGTTCAAGGCTCAGGGCACTGAGCATCCGGTTCAGGCGCTGTAGCTGATCACCGGTGAGCAGGTCTTCAAGTGTGGGGTCGTCTTCAAAGTTACGCACGGTTTCCCTCGTTGGCGGCGCTCAGTTGCCGGATAAACGTGTCGCGGTCAATGCCGTGATCGGTGTTCAGCGCGAATTCCCTGTCCACCTCGGTGTAGAGCCGGTCGAGCAACACCTGGAAGGTCTCTATAACGCCGTTTCCGTTAAGCGCCGACGCCATTTGTAGCGGCGCCCAGGGAGTCCCGGCCCAGCGCTGCTGGAGTTCTGCGTCGTCAACCACGCCGGGCAGGTCACGCTTGTTGAACTGGACCGCCATGGGCAGGGTGTCGATATCCAGCCCGACCTTTTCCAGGTTCTCTTCCAGGTTTCCGAACGCAGTGGCATTATTGTCCTGCTGGCTGGTCTGTGAGTCCGCCACGAAAACCACGCCATCGGCCCGGGACAGGACCGCCTTG
>CAZFPG010000473.1:0-2880 GCA_964521055.1 uncultured Marinobacter sp. | reverse complement strand
AGAATATTGACCAGGCCACGGAAGACCTGCGGGAAACCCTGGAAACCATTGAAATCCAGAATATCGAGCTGGATTTTGCCCGCAAGGAGGCCCTGGAAGCCAGCCGTATCAAGTCGGAATTCCTGGCCAACATGTCCCACGAGATCCGTACGCCACTGAACGGCATCATCGGCTTTACCGAATTGCTGCTGAAAAGCCCCCTGCCCCGTCAGCAGCGTGACCACCTGAGCACCATTCGCAAGTCGTCTGAAATCCTGCTGACCATCATCAACGACATCCTGGATTTCTCCAAGATCGAAGCCGGCAAGCTGATTCTGGACCGCATTCCGTTCCAGCTCCGGGATATCGTCGAGGAAGTCATGGTCATGCTCGCCCCCGCGGCCCACAGCAAGAACCTCGACCTGGTGCCACTGGTATACAACGATGTGCCGGACAACATCATGGGTGACCCGCTGAGGGTGAAACAGGTCATCACCAATCTGGTCAACAATGCCATCAAGTTCACCCAGACCGGTGAAGTGGTCCTGCGGGCCAGCCTGGAGGAAGAAGACAAGGAAAGTAACCGGATCACCCTGCGGCTGAGCATTACCGACTCCGGCGTTGGCCTTTCCCGGGCCCAGCAACAGTCCCTGTTCAATGCCTTCAGTCAGGCGGATGCCTCCACTGCCAGGCAATACGGCGGCACCGGACTTGGCCTTGCCATCTCAAAGCGCCTGGTTGAGGAAATGGGTGGCAAGATAGGCCTGGAGAGCGAGCTGGGCAAGGGCTCCACGTTCTGGTTCACCCTTACCTCGGAGCTGTCGTCTACAGGAGAGGCCATCGCACCGAAAGACGCCCTGCGTGGCGAACGGGTAATCTACCTGGAACAACAGAAGACCACCGGCCTGGCGGTAGAGCACATGCTGCGGGAATGGGGCATGACAGTCGACAAGGTTTCGTCTCCTGGCGCCATGCAGGAACAGATCGAAGAGGCCCAGAAAGCACAGTCCGGTTTTGCAGTCGCTCTTCTTGGCATCACCCGCCACCTCCTTAATTCAAACCAATACTGCCAACTGGTACGAACCCTGGAACTGGAGAGGGACTGCCGCACCCTTCTGCTGACCCCGACGCTGGAAACCCACGACACTCCACTCTCGGGCCTGGCCAGCGGACATCTCACCAAGCCGGTATGCCGTGAGTCCCTCTATGATGAACTGCTGCTGTTGGTCCATGGCATCAGCAGCAGGCAACGACAGCTTCCGATGCCACCCGAAACCAGGGAGACAGGCCAGCAGTCCGGCCGGGTCCCGCGGGTGCTGGCGGTGGACGACAATGACGCCAACCTGAAACTGGTACTGACACTGTTACACGACTGCCGAATTGAGGCCGAAGGTGCCAGTAGTGGTTTTGAAGCCCTGAGCAAGGCACGGCAAAAGCCGTTCGACCTGGTTTTCATGGACCTGCAGATGCCGGGAATGGATGGCGTGGAAACCACGGAAAGACTGCGGAGCCTGGATAATAACAGCCACCGCACGCGTATCATTGCACTTACCGCCCACGCATTGGCGGAGGAACAGGATCGGTTGACCCGGCAGGGCTTTGACGGGTACCTGGCCAAACCCATCAGCAACAGCCAGCTGATTGACATCATCTACGACTATACCGGATACAGCTGTGACACAGAGTCCGGCAGTAGCTATGGCTACCTGCCGGTTCCAGAGGTTCGCGACACACGCAGAGCCCTGCGGCCTTCAACCCGCAAGAAGCAGCCTGATTGCGTCAGCATCGCCGAAAGCATTCAACTGGCCGCCGGCAAGACAGATCTTGCAGAAGAGTTATTCAGCATGCTGGTGGAACAGATCCACACCGACCTGGACCGGGTGAACAGGCTCTGGGATAACGGGGAGCGGGAGGAATTACTGGAGTGCGTGCACAAGCTGCACGGCGCCACCCGTTACTGCGGTGTGCCGGAACTGCGGGCCGCTGCCAATCAGTTGGAAACGGCGCTGAAATGCGCCTCACCCGATGCCGAATACCAGAAAGACCAACTGCTTGTCGCCATGGAGCGCCTGCAAACCTGGAGCGAGCAGACAGACTGGCAGCAACTGTTCAGAGCGCAGAACCAGCAGGCGACAGCAGACTGACGTTGTTAACGGCGCCCGGTCAGTTCCGGGCGCCTGCCAGAATGGCTTTCATGTCCCTGACCGCCTCTTTAAGGCCGGTGAAGACAGCGCGTGCGATGATGGCATGGCCGATATTGAGCTCATTGATACCACCAATGCCCGCCACCCGCTCGGTATTGTGATAGTGAAGGCCGTGGCCCGCATTCACAATCAGGCCCTTTTTCCGGGCGTGCTCAACCGCAGTCACCAGGGTATCAAATGCGGCGTTCTCAGCGTCCGGCGTGGTGGCTTCGGCGTACTCGCCCGTGTGTAGTTCCACCACCGGGGCGCCGCACCTGACAGCGGCATCAATCTGCGCAATGTCCGGGTCAATGAACAGCGATACTTCCGTGCCGATTCTCGCCAGTCGCTCACAGGCTTTGGCGACGCGGGTTTCCTGGCCCTCCACATCGAGCCCGCCCTCAGTCGTCAGCTCTTCGCGCTTTTCCGGCACCAGGCACACGCATTCCGGGCGTACCTGTTCAGCGAAGGCCAGCATGGCATCGGTAACCGCCATTTCCAGATTCATCTTGGTGGTGAGGATTCCCCTGAGTAGCAGAACATCCCGGTCCTGAATGTGGCGGCGGTCTTCCCGGGGATGGATGGTAATACCATCAGCCCCGGCCTCTTCCGCCAGGATGGCGGCCTGGACCGGATCGGGATAGCGGGTGCCCCTGGCCTGGCGCAGTGTTGCGACATGGTCAATATTCACGCCCAGCAGCACTCTGGGGGTTGTTAG
>CAZFPG010000472.1:0-2885 GCA_964521055.1 uncultured Marinobacter sp. | reverse complement strand
TGACCTTGGCCAGTTGTTCGAAGGCCAGGCCAAGCTGATCCAGCATCTGCGCAAGGTCAACAATGAAGACAGCGTCACCGGGCTTGCCAGTCGCCGGGCCTTCGAGCAGAGGCTTAAGGTGGAGGTGGAGTCCGAGGAGCGGGCGGCACCCGGTGTTCTGTTCCTGATTCAGCTGGAGGATTTTGCGCTGTACAACCAGACCTATGGGCGGGACGAGGCCGATCGCCTGCTGGTTCGCATTGCCGAGACCATTGAAGCCTTTACCCGACAGCATGGCGACTCCTTCGCGGGTCGGCTGAGCGGCGCTGGGTTTGCGGTGTTCCTGCCCGGCATTTCACGGGCGGATGGCCTGATCTGGTGTCGCCAACTGATTGACGAGTTGGATGGCATCTACTCCAATTTCTCCGCGCCGATGAACGTTGCGGTTCACGCCGGCATCGCCCAGGCGACAGAGGACCGTAATGTCCGTGACCTGATGTCCGCCGCCGATGAAGCCCTTCGACAGGCTCAGGCGAAAGACGCAACCGCCTGTCATATTGTCGATACCGGCCGGCCGGAGCATCACAACAGTGAAACATGGCGCGCCATCATCGAACAGGCAATCAGCAATGACCAGTTGTCGCTTTGGCTGCAGCCCATGGTTGGCGTGAGCGACAATGACGTTATTTTCCATCAGGTATTCTCGCGGATGAACACCCCCGATGGACTCATCAAGGCAGGCGTTTTTGTGCCCATGGCAGAACGATTTGGCATGATTCCCGATATAGATCGCTGGGTTCTTGGCCGCGCTCTGGCGCTGCTTCGGGAACAGCCGCACCTACGCCTGGCCATGACCCTGGGAATGGTTTCAGTGGCCAACGATGAATTCCGGCAAGAGCTGCTGGAGAAACTGGCGGTGGCGGGGCAAGAGCGCCAGCGGTTGCAGGTAGGTGTATCCGAACAGTGCGTTCACCATCATCGCACCCAGGTAGGCCTTCTGGTGCGTTCCCTGAACCGGTTGCAGGTACCGGTGATCGTCGATCGCTTTGGTGTGGGTGGGGTGCCGTTCAGCTACCTGAGAAATCTGAGATTTCAGGCGCTGCGTATTGATAGCAGCTTTATTCGCGACATCGACAGCCATGAGGATAACCGTTTCTATCTGGAATCCGTCACCACCATTGCCCATAGCCGGGGTGTCCGGGTGTACGTGACCGGTGTGGAGACTGCGAGTGAGGCTTTGGCGCTTGGCGGTATCGGTATTGACGGGGCAATGGGGTACCATCTCGGGCGCCCGTTTGAGGCGGGGCAGTGATGCCGCAAATTGCATAAACCCCGCCTTTGCTTCATGGTAAATGATGCTTGCAGACGGATTGCAGCCGGAAAAACGACAGACAGGGGAAAAAACAACCAATGTCAGGAAAAATCAGACAGTACTTCAGTGATCGTAAAGACGACCTCCGGGATTTTGCTGGCGGAGGTGGGGTTGTCGGCAAATTCATCCTGGCTGTTCTTGTCGTCTATTTCCTGGTCACATCAGTGCTGGGTATGATCTGGAGCAGCGAACCGGATGTGTTCTCCGTGCGGGAGCATACGCGGACCGTTGCCGATGAAATGCAGCGGGAACCGGTGGCCGGTTTCGCGACCACGGTGACCATGATTCGCGTAGCAGAAACAATGCTCGACAAGCCGGGTGGGTATATCTCCAATGACATTGCTCCACCCGGGCTCTGGCTGGATAACATGCCGAACTGGGAATACGGAGTCCTGGTGCAGCTCCGCGACCTGTCCAGGGCCATGCGCAAGGACATCAGCCGTTCCCAGAGCCAGTCCGCGGAAGACCCTGACCTGATCATTGCTGAGCCACAGTTCCACTTCGACAGCGGCAGCTGGGCGATCCCTTCCACGGAGGCGGAATACCGCCGTGGTATCAAGGCCCTCTACAGCTACCTCGACCGCCTGTCTCGGCCGGAACAGCCCAGCGCCCAGTTCTTTGCCCGGGCCGATAACCTGGCCAACTGGCTGGCCGACCTGGAAACCCGGCTCGGCAGCCTTTCCCGTACCCTGGGTGAGAGTGTGGGTAAGGCGTCTGTGTCTGACGCTGTCGCTAACATAGACCCGGATGATCCGCTTTCGGAAGACGTAACGGGCGAGGAAGTCAAAACGCCGTGGACAAAGATCGATGACGTGTTCTATGAAGCCCGCGGCAGTGCCTGGGCCCTGTTGCACATCTTCCGCGCTATCGAGGTGGATTTTCGCAAGGTGCTGAATGACAAGAACGCCCTGTCCAGTGCCAAGCAGATTATTATCGAGCTGGAAGGCACCCAGGGGGATATGTGGAGCCCGGTGATACTGAATGGCAGTGGCTATGGCGTACTGGCCAACCATTCACTGACCATGGCGGCGTATCTGTCACGCGCCAGCGCGGCAATCAGTGATATGAGGGATCTGCTGACCCGGGGTTGATGCGGGGAAAGTGTGATGCCATAAAAAACCGGGCCAGCTTGAGCTGAGCCCGGTTTTTTTATGTTCGCCTGAAAGCGCCGGTTTCAGCCCTTGTAGGCATTTACAGAGTCTTCAATGGCTTTCCTGGCTTCCGCGGCATTGCCCCAGCCCTGAACCTTGACCCACTTGCCAGGCTCGAGCGTCTTGTAGTTCTCGAAGAAGTGCTGGATCTGGTCGCGCAGCAGTTGCGGCAGGTCGTCCACGTCTTTCACATCGGTGTAGCTCTTGGTGAGTTTGTCGTGGGGCACGGCCACCAGTTTGGCGTCACCACCGGCTTCGTCTTCCATGTTCAGTACGCCAACCGGACGGCAGCGGATAACTGAACCGGCCTGTACCGGGTAGGGAGTTACCACCAGTACGTCGATGGGGTCTCCGTCGTCGGCCAGGGTATGGGGGATGAAGCC
>CAZFPG010000471.1:0-2886 GCA_964521055.1 uncultured Marinobacter sp. | reverse complement strand
TCCCGGCTTTTTTGTACAATCGCGGCCCTGTGTTCTTCATGATCCCCCACATGAACCCAAAGGGAACCTATGACCGAGGCCATCACTGCTGACCAGACCGGAGCTAATAGTCCCCTTCTGGCCAGACGGACCTCGAAGCGCTGGCTGATCACCGCAGCGATCACCACCACCATAGTGGTACTTCCCGTTCTGTCCGTGATTATCTTCGCACTGTTTCCTGAAGAGAATATCTGGCCCCACCTGCTGGACACCACCCTTCCCCGCTACCTGACCACCACACTGAAGCTGATGGCCGGCGTTGCCGTGATCACGCTCTTCATTGGCCTGGCCAGTGCCTGGGCGGTCACCATGTGCGAGTTTCCGGGGCGCAGGTTCTTCGAGTGGGCCATGTTACTGCCGTTTGCGGTGCCGGCTTACGTCATCGCCTATGTATACACCAGCCTGCTGGATTACGCCGGGCCGGTTCAGACTACCCTGCGGGAATGGTTTGGCTGGCGCAACGCCGCGGACTACTGGTTCCCGGAAATCCGCAGCCTCGAAGGCGCCACCCTGATGATCGGCCTGGTGCTTTACCCCTACGTATACCTGCTGGCGCGGGCTGCCTTCCTGGAACAGTCGCCCTCTTTATTTGCCGTCAGCCGCAGCCTCGGCCACTCGGCGCTGAGCACCTTTTTCAGGGTGGTGCTGCCCATCGCACGGCCTGCCGTTGCCGTTGGCCTGTCGCTGGTGCTGATGGAAACACTGAACGATTTCGGCACCGTAGACTTCTTCGCGGTGCAGACCCTCACCGCCGGCCTGTTCGACACCTGGATGAACCTGGGTAACCTGGGCGGCGCTGCGCAGATTGCCACCACCATGCTGGCCTTTGTAGTGATTCTTGTGACCCTGGAACGTTATTCACGGCGCAAGCAGCAACAGTTTGCCGCCAGGGACAACCGCGACCCCATTCGCCGTTTCACCATGTCGTTTCCGCGTCAGATGATCTGTGTAGCCGTCTGTGCCCTGCCGGTTATCTTCGGCTTCCTGCTGCCGGCCATCACCCTTGGCCAGTACGCCTGGGAATACTTTGATGAGAGCTGGAACACCGACTTTATCCGCAACACCCTGAACAGCCTGTTCCTGTCCGGTACCGCCGCCCTGACCACGCTGGTGATCGGCGTAACCCTGGCCTACAGCCGCCGGCTCCACAATACCCGGGGCATGCAGATCATGATGCGGCTCTCCAGCCTCGGGTATGCCATGCCCGGTGCGGTGCTGGCCGTGGGCGTGATTGTGCCGCTGGCAGCCTTCGACAACCAGGTGGACAGCATTATGAGGGACAGCTTTGGTGTGAGCACCGGGTTGCTCCTGAGCGGCTCGGCCTTCGCACTGATCTTTGCCTATACCGTGCGCTTCCTTGCGGTGTCGGCGGGTAGTGTGGAGAGTGCCCTGCAGAAAATCACCCCAAGCATGGACATGGCATCCCGGTCCCTGGGACATACCCCCGGCCAGACGCTGGTACAGGTGCATCTCCCCATACTCAGGGGCACCCTGATTACCGCAGCTCTGGTGGTGTTCGTGGATGTAATGAAGGAGTTGCCGGCAACGCTGATTCTGCGGCCATTCAACTTTGAGACCCTGGCCACTTACGTGTACCAGTTTGCCTCCGATGAACAGCTGGCACACAGCGCACTGCCGGCACTGATTATCGTGCTCGCGGGTATCATCCCGATAATCCTGATGAGCAAGTCCATCTCTGGCACCCGCTCCATCAGCTGATGCCAGGGGTGGTTACCAACCCTTTAGATGACCGCCCTGGAATGGGCGCCCTGCACTACGAAGCGCCCCTGAAACACGGCCACAGGTTCGCTGACCGGCTCTGTTGAGGGTTCGCCGCAGTACACTTCGGCAATCAGGGACAACCGCCCCTTTCCGTGCCGGGCCAGGCTCTTGCGGAATCGGTCCGGAACTTCACCGCCTGGGAGGCGGCACAGGGCATAGAAGTCACCCTCTACCGGTTCGATATGCTCGATCTCGCCAACCTGTATCACCACGTTGCCGGCCAGCCCGAGGTCGGACAGAACCAGCTCAACCAGGCCCCAGGCTGAAATCACCGCTACCGAATAAACGCTGCCGCCAAAACCGGTCCCCTGGTGATTGTGATTGGGTGCCAGGGGAGCGCGGACAAGCAACGCGTGGCCATCATAGGAAAGCAGTTCCACACCCAACGCTTCCGAGAGCGGAATCATGCTGTGAATGCGTTTCTGAAACCGGGCTAACTGAGTCATATTCCCTCCTGAATATGACTTCAGTTTATGCTCGTTGCAGCGCTTTCCCTATGCGACTTACGTCGGTTTACTGCCAGATAACAGGCTCACGTTTGGCGTACCAGCCGTCCACCTTTTCCTGGTAGGCATCCTCAACCACATTGCGCTTGAGCTTCAGCGTCGGAGTCAGGAAGCTGTTCTCGATGGACCACTCGTCACTGACCACGGTAATGAACGCCAGTTGCTCGTGGGGGTCAACGGTCTTGTTCACATCGGTGATCAGCTGCTTGAAGCTTTCCTCGATTTCCCGGCGGAAGGCTTCATCGGCCATCTTCGGGCGAATCTCCTCACCCAGCATCACCAGCGCATGGGGCTGGGTCTGGTTGGCACCGGACACACACACCATCTCGATGGCCTCGTGGGACATCAGGCGGTTTTCAATCGGCGCTGGCGCAATGTACTTGCCCTTGCTGGTCTTGAAGATCTCCTTGATGCGGCCAGTGAGCTTCAGACGGCCCATCTCGTCGATCTCACCCTTGTCACCGGTTTTCAGGAAGCCATCTTCAGTGAAGGTCTCGCGGGTTTTCTCCTCGTCCTTGTAGTAGCCCATCATGGTAGCCGGGCTCTTCACCAGCACCTC
>CAZFPG010000470.1:0-2902 GCA_964521055.1 uncultured Marinobacter sp. | reverse complement strand
GATGCTGCAGGACACCGTGGCCCGCCTGGTGCGCGGTGAATACAGTTTTGAAAAGCGCCTGGCCTTCAGCGAAACCGATCTGGGCTTCAGCGCCGATTTCTGGAAGCAGCTCAGCGAACTGGGCCTGACCGCAGTACCTTTCTCCGAGGAGCTTGGCGGCTTCGGTGGCGGCGGCGTGGAGGTTCGTTCTGTTATGGCAGAGCTTGGCCGGGGCCTCTGCCTGGAGCCGTACATGCAATCGGTCATTCTTGGCGGTGGCCTGATCGGCCATGCCGGCAACGCCAGCCAGCATGAAAAATGGCTGGGCGGCATCGCAAGTGGTGAGCTCAAGGCCGCCGCAGGCCTGCAGGAACCCCAGAGCTTCTACGACCTGAACAACGTGGAAGCCCATGCCGGGAAAAACGCTGAGGGCTATGTGCTGAATGGCCGCAAGGCCGTGGTCATTGGCGGTCACTGTGCCGACGTGATTGTGGTATCTGCCCGCACCTCGGGCGACACCCGTGATGCCGACGGCATCAGTCTGTTTGCCCTGAGCCCGGACACCGCAGGTGTTGAACGCCGCTCCTATCCGACCATCGACGGCGCCAGGGGCTGTGATATCACCCTGAACGACGTCCAGGTAAGCGCAGACGCGCTGCTTGGGAAGGAAGGCAAGGCCGGCGAGATCATCGAATATCAGGCCGGGCGCGCCATTGCCGCCCTGTGCGCCGAAGCCATCGGTGTTATGGAGATGGCCAACGAGCTGACCCTGGAGTATCTCAAACAGCGTAAACAGTTTGGCGTGCCCATCGGCAAATTCCAGGTACTGCAGCACCGCATGGTTGATATGATGTCGGAACTGGAGCAGGCTCGTTCCATGGCGATTCTGGCCGCCAACGTTGCCGACTCCGAGCAGAACGATGAACGTCGCCGCGTGCTGGCCGGAGCCAAGAACGTGATCGGGCGTGCCGGGCAGTTTATCTCGGAAAGCGGTATCCAGATGCATGGCGGCATTGGTATGACCTGGGAGTATAACTTCGCCCATTACGCCAAGCGCCTGATTGCCATTAATCATCAGCTGGGCGATGACGACTTCCACCTGGAACGTTACGCTTCCCTGCTGCAGGCCAGCTGACAGGCTGCGGAGATGACCATGACAATGACTGACAATCAGTCAGCGCAACAGGATCTGAAGAAAGCCGAATGGAAGGTGCGTACCGACCTGGCAGCAGCCTATCGACTGGTGGCGCTGTTTGGCTGGGACGATCTGGTATTCACCCACCTGTCTGCGAGGGTGCCGGGGCCGGATCACCATTTCCTGATCAATCCCTATGGCCTGTTGTTCCATGAGATCACTGCGTCGTCGCTGGTGAAGGTGGACAGGGATGGCGAGGTGGTGGAGTCCGGTGGCCTCGCCCGTGTGAACCCGGCAGGCTTTACCATTCACAGTGCCGTTCATATGGGCCGCGAGGATGCGGGCGCGGTGATGCACCTGCACGCGCCCGATGGCGTGGCCGTATCAGCCCATCGGGATGGCCTGTTGCCCCTGAGCCAGACGGCCATGCTGTGCCTGAATCATCTGAGCTATCACGACTATGAAGGTGTGGCCCTGGATCTGGATGAGCGGGAGCGGCTGATCAGGGATCTGGGTGACAAGTCGATGATGTTGCTGCGCAACCATGGTGTGCTGACGGCGGGCAAGGATGTGCCGGAGACGTTTACCTATCTGTATTTCCTGATGAAGGCCTGTGAGATTCAGGTCAAGGCCCAGAGTTGTGGGCCGACCCATATGCCTTCGGAGCAGGCGATTCAGACGACGGCGGATCAGTCTCAGGCCCTGGGGAGCGCGGCGGCTCTGACCTGGCCTGCGCTGGTTCGGCTTCTCGATAGCAAGAATCCCGGGTACGCTGTTTGACCCTGTAACCTCGGACCTGGTGCGCAAGCGGGTGGGGAGACGTGTCCGGGACACGCTGTGAATACGTCCCTGTACGCTCGACCAAAACAACCACGTTTTGGACGGTCCCGGACCAGTCTCCCCACCCGCTAGCTTCTGCTTCAACTATCCGGTTTCCATAAATAAAGGACGCAGACATGTTATCGGTTGAGCTTATAGAATTGGAGAAGCACACGGGCTCTTTGATTGGCCACAGCCCCTGGAAAACCATCACCCAGGAGATGATCCAGGCCTTTGCGGACGCAACGGGTGATCATCAGTGGATTCACGTCGACGTGGAACGAGCGAAACGGGAAGCACCGTGGAAGAGCCCGGTGGCCCATGGTTTTCTCACCGTCTCACTGATTCCGCTGCTGAACCAGGAAGTGGTCAGCGTAGAAGGAGCGACCGCCAGTATTAACTACGGCATCAACAAGCTGCGCTTCCCTGCCGCCGTAAAGTCCGGGGCGGACATTCGTACCAAAGTGGAATTACTGGAGGTGTCACAGTTGGATGACCAGCGTACCCTCGCCGGCTATCGCACCACAGTGGAAATCCAGGGCGAGGACAAACCCGCCTGTGTGGCGGAGAATCTGGTGATGTACGTTCGCTAGACACCCCGCATCAGATGGAGTTCTGGAGCTCGTATCGTGCATACCGGCCTTTTGCATGAACCGGGCTAAGGACTTCCTTCTCAACCAGGTCCTGCAAATCCCGTGTCGCTGTCGCTTTGGCGCACCGGGCTATGCCCTTGTACTTGGTTGCGTTCATGCCTCCCTCAAAGTCGCCTGACTCTGCATCCAGCATCTTACCAACAACCTTTAACTGGCGTTTGTTGAGATTCAACTGCTCAAGCCTCTCCCAGAATCGTGCTTTACTAACAGTCCGCTGTACCATTCCCATGGCATCAACCTGGGTCTCAACCGCACATTGACCAAACCAATCCACCCATTTATCGACATCCAGAGAGTGCTTGGAAGCTTCGTTCAG
>CAZFPG010000469.1:0-2914 GCA_964521055.1 uncultured Marinobacter sp. | reverse complement strand
GCCTGGGCAATACGCTCCCTCCGGGAGGAAACAAAATTCCAATCGATGAATCGACGTCCCACAGGCGCACCCCCAATCAGAACAATACGAGTGTCTTCCGCTGAAGTAATCGATACTCGTTCACCGGCAGAAAATATCGCCATGCTGTGAGTTGGCAGATCCATACCTGCTGTCTGGAGCGAGCCCTGAACAACATACACCGCGCGCTCGGGAGCGTCGGGCAATTCGAGAGCCTGGCCAGCCTTTAGCGAAGCTTCGGCATAAAGTGTGTCGGAAAACTGAAGCACGGGCGAAGTCACTCCCCAGGCGCTGCCGATCATTACGCGTATCGGCACCCCATCGACCTCTATCGCAGGAATTTGCTGCTCACTGTAGTGATGGAATGAAGGCTCGGTTTCCTCATCCTCTTCAGGCAAAGCCAGCCAGAGTTGAAGCCCGTGAAGGCCATGTTCAACACTGGTTACCTCCGGTCGCTCCCGTTCGGAATGGGCGATCCCCCTGCCCGCTACCATCAGGTTAATGTCGCCGGGGCGTATCGGCTGCAAACTACCCACCGAGTCACGATGAAGGATTTCACCATTAAACAGGTAGGTAACCGTGGCAATACCTATGTGCGGATGGGGTAACACATTGATCCCCTCGCCCGCCGGAAATGATGCAGGCCCCATCTCATCAAAGAATATCCAGGGACCAACCATTTTCCGCTTTGCAGTCGGCAATAAACGCCTCACGGAGAACCCACCAAGATCTGCCACCCTTGGCGTCAGCAATAACTCGATTGCTTTGCAGGGAGCCTTCAAGGCATCGCATTTCTGCTCGGCTGTTGGAAAGGCGTTGCTCACGGTTTTCTCCCCATCATGATCAGCGCACGGTTCTACGAGTATACTAGCCATCAAGTACTTTTAATATTTCGCGAAGCCCCGCCGCCAGCCGGTCGACTTCTTCCGGGCCCATTTTCTCATCAATCATCTGATTGATTTCAGAAAACGGCTCCTGAATTTTCTCCAGTGCTTCCCGGCCCCTGTCTGTGGCATTCAGCTCCCATGCCCGGGCGTCTGTCGCTGATCTTTCCTTATGGATGTATCCGGCTTTGATCAAGCGGTTTGTCATCGTCATGACAGCACTTTCTCTCTGCGAAAGCTGGTCTGCGACATACCGCTGGGATACGGGGCCTTTGGCGGAAATGATCGAAAGCGCGGCGGCCTGGGCGGTAGAAAGCCCGGCGGCTTCGTTCAAGGCGCTGTCCGCACGCTTCTTCAGGCGGTTGGCGGTAACCTGCAGCAAAAAATAGAGTTTCTGATCCGACGCGGCCATTGATTGTCCTTGTTGGTGGGCTGACTTCTGATCTATGATATTACTACACTTGTGTAGTATAGATGAAGGAGAGCAGAATGAATGTGATTGATGTGTGGTCACAGATACCGACCGAACGCATGGCGAAAGAGCCATGGCTGGAAACCCTGTTACGATGGACTAACCAGACCGGTAAACCCTTGGTCCCGTCAGTGGAGTCCACCATTCAGGCCATGGATCTGGCAGGGGTCGACATTTCAATTCTATCCGCATGGCATGGCCCAAGAGGCTCACTGATCAGTAACCAGGAAGTATCGGATCAGATAGATTGTGCGCCGGAGAGGTTTCGCGGGCTGGTATCAGTGGACCTGAACGACCCCATGGGAGCTGTTCGGGAAATCCGGAAATGGGTTGATAACCGGAAATTTATCGGGGTTAGGGTCGTGCCCTGGTTATGGGATTTACCGCCCAATGACCGCAGGTATTACCCGGTCTACACTGCCTGCGTGGACCTTGGTGTGCCTTTCTGTACGCAGGTCGGGCACACAGGGCCACTGCTTCGCTCGGAAACCGGACGGCCAATCCCCTACCTTGAGGATGTCCTGCTGGACTTTCCTGAACTGGTAGTGGTCGGCGGACATGTTGGTTTTCCGTGGATTGATGAACTTATTTCGTTAACCGTCAAGTTCCCCAATTTCCATGTCGACACCTCTGCCTATGCGGTTCATCGGCTGCCTCCGGCTTTCGTTGAATACATGAAAGGCATGGGTTCAGATCGTGTCATGTTCGGAACCAACTGGCCCATGCTGTCACCGTCACAGTGCCTCAAGCAGCTGGACCGTCTGGCACTGACCGAAGCGCAGAAGAATGCTTTTCTGCATGAAAACGCCCGACGGGTTTTTAATCTGGCTTGAAGTAACGACAAATGAGCGGGTGAAAGTGAGTCAGTGTATCGGTTTCTCAGACCTGTAGGCATGGATAGTAAAAACTGGCCAAAAGTTACACGTTTTAAACAGTTAAAAGCAGCCTGTAACGAGTTTTAACAATCCAGGATTCAGTAAATAAGTGAAAGCCGATACCAGGCACTATTACGCCTTTAAATAGATTGCCAGCTACTCAATCAACCCCTAAGATTCGCGGCACAAGCAGCTTCGAACGACATTTGGTGAAGCGCAACCGGAAAATCAGTACACATAAGGCTCTACCTAATGGAAAGCGCAAAGCACATCAATGTCATTGAACCCGAAAAGGTTTCTCTCGATGGCGTCGAGATCGCCGGACTCGTTGTTCCGCTGCTTTTTGCGGTTATGGCAATTGTTCTGGTGGCACTGGCACCAGACCCCGTCGGGACAACTTCAAAAGATTCGAAAACCGATGCCCAGCGTATTGAGTTGGTCGAAAAGATCCAGAAACGGTAAAAAGCCCTTTTCGTCAGAGCAGATTACCGCATCTCCTCCACCAACACCTGAACCAGATCACCGGCCGCCATCTCCCTGGCTCGGCTTGCTCCCTGTCCCGCCCAATGGGCTGCGAAATCTTCGCTACCCTTTGCGCTCGCAGCCCCGTGCAGGGCCTTGGCGGCATCATAGGCAATCGGATAGTCAGGCAGCCTGGGGGCAGT
>CAZFPG010000468.1:0-2914 GCA_964521055.1 uncultured Marinobacter sp. | reverse complement strand
AGGCTGGACCGCAAAGACAAGGATCTGCCCGAGTTCAGCTCCTTCAAGTCGGATGTCGTTGTTTCCGGCATGGGCGGCCTCAGTACGCCGGCATACCCCAACATCAAGGGCATCGACACCTTCACCGGCAAAAGCTTCCACTCCCAGGACTGGGACCACGAATACGACTTCAAGGGCAAACGGGTTGCCGTGATTGGAACCGGCGCCTCAGCCATCCAGTTCGTCCCGGAAGTGGCCAAAGACGCTGCTCATCTGGATCTCTACCAGCGCACCCCGCCGTGGATCGTCCCCAAGCCGGACCGCGAGATTCGCCCGCTGGAAAGGATGATGTTCCGCAAGTTCCCACAGACTCTGAATGCTTTCCGCCAGAGCATCTACTGGATGCTTGAGGCCCGGGTGCTGGGCTTTGTAGGAAATCCGCGCATCCTCAAGATCGGTGAGTTGCAGGCCCGTCGCCATATCCGCAACCAGATCAAGGACAAGGAACTGCGCAGGAAAGTCACCCCGGACTTCCACTTTGGCTGCAAGCGGGTGTTGATCTCCAACAACTATTACCCGGCCCTGGCACAGGACAACGTTGACGTGCTGACCGACGGCATTCGCGAGGTTCGCGGCAACGTGATCGTGGATAACAACGGCAAAGAGCGGGAAGTGGACTGCATCATCTACGGCACCGGCTTCAAGGCCCAGGACCCGATCCCCGCCGGCATGGTGCGCGGCCGTAACGGCCAGGACCTGCTGGATGCCTGGAAAGACGGCGCCGAAGCCTACAAGGGCAGCACCATCCACGGTATTCCCAATTTCTTCATGCTGATGGGCCCCAACACCGGCCTGGGCCACAGCTCCATGGTCTATATGATCGAAAGCCAGATCCAGTACGTGCTGGATGCTCTCAAGAAAATGCAGAAACACGGCTGGAAGAGCGTGGAAGTCAAGGAGGATGCCCTGAGCAAATACAACGCCTCAATTCACGCCAAACTCGGCGACTCTGTGTGGCAGACTGGCTGCAAGAGCTGGTACGTGAACGAAAACGGCAAGAACACCACG
Source organism: uncultured Marinobacter sp. (assembly GCA_964521055.1). GTDB lineage: Bacteria > Pseudomonadota > Gammaproteobacteria > Pseudomonadales > Oleiphilaceae > Marinobacter. The sequence continues at coordinate 1,867 of CAZFPG010000468.1, read as the reverse complement.
CTTTGGCCGGGCTTCACCTGGCAGTTCCGGCAGCAGACGAAACGGTTTGATACGGGGCAGTATGTGTGTGAGCCGGAGGCGGTGAAAGTGGGTGAGGCCGCGCCGGCACTGTAAGTCGTCCACTGAAAGCTACCCAATATGGGCATTTCTTTACCCATATTGGGTATGTTTTAGTTGGCTGCGATTCCTGTTAGCTTGTTGACTGCCAGCTTCACTTCCTCACAGACCCGGCCAAGGCTAGCCACCAAGCTTTCATCCACGTCGATGAATCCCTCGTATTCCGCCAGGTTTCGCTTGCGATGAGCCTGATCAAGAACGCGCCATTTTGCGGGGGGAAGGTCGAGAGTGTGTTGCAGGCATTGGAAAACGAGGTATCGGTTGTCAGAGCGATAGCCTAGATGACGCAAGGCTGCCAGTGACAACGCGTGCGCGGCGTTATAGGTCAAATCGAAGCGGCTTTCCAGACTCAGGGACCCCAGCTGCGCGTCTTGCAGACGGATGCTACCGGATTGGATAAGGCCATTTATTTCGCTGACATCTGCCGCTTCGTGATGAAGTTTGCGAATGTTGACCAGGTTCTCAAGTGCTTCCTTGTTCATCAATGATTCCCTTCAATAGCAGGTAGGGTCCGTTCAGTACCTTCCTGATAAACGGATTATCGTTCGCTCGGCGCTTTTCAAATTCGTGCCTGGTGTAGAGCGTAGGGTTCACGGGCCGTGACAACTCATGCTCCACTGGTTCCAGTGCAGCAAACACATCTTCGAGGGCCAGTGTGTCTGAAACCAGCATAAGGTCGATGTCACTATCCGCCCGATCGGTGTTCTTGGCAACCGAGCCATAGACCAGTGCCATGTCGATGTCACTATCGATGGCTTCCAGAGCATTCTTGATTACTTGAGCCGGGCCGAGGGTTTTGGCAACCAGAGAGCACAATTCGGGGAAAATTGGGGCGTGCTGATTGGCCCTGTAGCGTTTCTGTCGCCCCCTGATGTCTACCGTAACCAATCCGCTGTCCACAAATCGACTGACTTCCCGTTGTACTGCCCCGGAACCCGCGTTTGCACGTTCGATCAGTTCAGCAATTGAAAAGTCCTGGTCGGGCCGCATGAACAGCAAGCCCAGGACTTTTTGTCGGGTGCCTGAAAACAGGGCATCCGCAAGGCTGGAGTGCGGAGACATTGAGGGCTCACCCGTGATCATTGCGTTCATTCACTGTAATACCTAATTTGGGCAACTTTATACCCATATTGGGTATAAGACAAGCCATGACTTCCCATGCCAGTCCGCCAGCAGGCCCGACGGTTTGTGCGGAGCAGTGCCGGCACTTTCAGAGGGATAGCTTAAGAGGCCAATATTTAGCTGCATGGGTATCATCGCCGTTTTAATGTGAAGTGCTAGGCGTTTTAAGCGCTTCGGCCCCTCCTAAATTATTGCAGATCCCCCTAAAGGCCTCCTGGCAATAGGACAGGGGTCTGATTTCAGCGGTTACGATCTGCTGGTCACCGAAAAAGGCATCCTCCAGGACAGCGATAGCTCCTACGGCAACCAGCTTACCCGGGTTGACGCCGGTTACTTAAGCAGGCAACGGAACCTTCGATCATCCTCGCCCGGCCCCTGCAGGCACAGGTGCTGGCGGCCGTCGGACCAGTAGACGCCGTTCCCCGTGCCCGACAAAGGGTTGTTCAGCCTTTGGATATCGTTGGGTACGCCTTCCAGGGCAATGATCTGATTCAGCAGACTGAGTTTGCCATGGATGTTGAAGGCTTCCGACACGTAGTTTTCGTATCCCGGGCCTCCCATCCTGACGAGTATGATGCCTGCGGGGTTACGCAACCAGGATGCGTTAACTTCGCTTTCGGTGGTGTCC
>CAZFPG010000467.1:0-2915 GCA_964521055.1 uncultured Marinobacter sp. | reverse complement strand
CCGGTCAATGAATTGTCGGACGATCTTGACAATTTTGGAGTGGAAGAGCTGGCAAACGAGTAACAGACGGGGCAAATGATGCGACAGATAGTACTGGATACGGAAACCACCGGTATTGACCCGGCAGAGGGGCATAGAATCATCGAAATCGGGTGTGTGGAACTGATGGAGCGCCAGACCACCGGGCGCCATTATCACGTGTACATAAACCCGGAAAGGGAGGTGGAAGCCGAGGCGATAACGGTTCACGGAATAACCAATGAGTTTCTGGCCGACAAGCCAAAGTTTTCCGACATTGCCGACGAGTTTTTCGACTTTATCAAAGGCGCCGAGCTTGTCATCCATAATGCTGCGTTCGATATCGGCTTTATGGATTCGGAGTTCGCTCGCCTGAAGCCGGTTCGCCGGACCGCTGACCATTGTGGTGTGGTGGATTCCCTCGCCGTTGCGCGGAAGAAACACCCGGGGCAGAAAAACAGTCTGGACGCCCTGTGCAAACGGTATGGCGTTGATAACAGCAGCCGGGACCTCCACGGGGCCCTGTTGGATGCCGAGATCCTTGCCGAAGTCTATCTTCTGTTAACGGGTGGCCAGACCGCGCTGTCCCTGGATGCCGGCAGCGATGAAGCCGGAGGGGGGAGTGGTATCCGCCGTCTGGCCGCGGATCGCAAGCCGCTTACCATTGTTCGCGCCAGTAACGAAGAAGCGTCTGCCCACGATGAGTTCATGGCGCTGCTGGCAAAACAGGCGGGTGAAACTGTCTGGGACAGGCTTGCGAAAGAGGAATGAACAAAGTCCCGACGGGATAGCCACCTGGCAGTGAGAACTGTGCCGGGCTGTACTTTTTGTTACATTCCTGCTTTCTTGAGCTACTTGAGTTTTGTGTTATAAGTAATGATAAGTTCGCGAGTTTTCGCGAACTTTTATTTTAGCCGGGAAGGGTGAATCTGGCTTATAAAAAGACCCAGAAAAAAACCGAAAGGGTCACATTCCAAGAACAGGACGCGGTAGTTTCCGCATAATTTACAGGAAGCGTTTATGGTTCAATCGTCTCTGGCGACGAAATCACAGTCATTTGATCTGGTCAAAAGTGAGATTGAGCAGACCATAAGGCAGGCAGAGTCCAGTCTGGAACGCTTCCAGGAAAACCGGGAGAGCGGTGAAGACCTGCAGAACTGTGTGGATTTTCTGAACCAGCTCCGCGGTATTTTCATTCTTGTCGAGCTGCGGGCCGGCACCCTGTTATGCCAGGAAGCAGTCAGTATGGCGAACGACGTTCCCGTTGGCGCCAACGACGACAAGAACATACTCCTGACCACGCTTAACAGCGCCCTGTTCATTCTGCGTCGCTACGTTGAATACTATCACCAGCAGCGAGCGGACCATCCCGAGCTCCTGTTGCCGGTCATTAATGACCTGCGGGAAGCCAGGAAAGAAAAACCCTATCCTGAGTCCTGTTTCTTTGATGTGGATATCAAGGACCGGCCGGATTTCTGTGCCGGCCTCGCCGTGCCTCCATTCGAGGGTAACGAGGCTGACTATGAAATAATGGCCCGACGGATGCGGCTGACATTTCAGGTAGCACTGCTGGGGGTTCTTCGCGAGAGGAGCGAGGTGGTCAGCAAAAAGCTCTTTGGCCGCGCAGCCCGGGGGTTCGCCCGGTTGTGCCAGGGGCAGCCGATGGGGCAGATGTGGTGTCTCGTGGGCATTGTAGCCGATACCATGCTCGACCGCGCCATGGGGTTCAGTAAAGCCCGCAAGCGCATGTTCATGCGCATTGAAAAGTATTCCCGTGAAGTGGTCTATGTGGGCAAGGTGGCCACCGCCAAGGACGCGCCGGATTCACTGATCAAAGATCTTGTTTACCTGTTGTATCGCAGCGGCTCCGGCAATCCCGAGGTCGTCTCGGTTCTGTCGGCATTCGGCCTGGCGCCGGCTGAATTTCCGGACTCCATGCTGGATGCCCATGCCCGTCGCCTTTATGGACCAGGCTCGGATGTCCTTAAATCCCTTTCCACGGCCCTGCAGGATGAACTGAATCAGCTCAAGGACAAGCTCGATATTGTTGAGCGTGGAATAGAGCCGGACCTGGCTGAACTGTCTTCCATTGCCGAAGCGCTCGAACGCATGGCGAACACGCTGGTCATGCTGGACCTGAACCAGCTTGGGACCATGGCCCGTGCAGAGGCAGCCAGGCTGCGGGCCTGGGAGGATGAAAAACGCCTGCCAGCGGACGATGAGCTCTACAAACTGGCGGACTCCGTACTTGGTATCGAAGATGCCGTAATGCAGATTGTCACCCGTGGTATCACCTCTGAAACCGACGCACTGGCAGGGGGGCAGAGAAGTCGTGAAGAGTCCCTCTACCTGCGGGAAGCGACGTTTGTGGTGGCTGACGAGGCCAGAAGTGCGTTGACCCTGGCAAAACGGGCCATTACAGCCTTTATCGAATCTGACTACGACAAGCTCCATCTGGCCAACCTGCCGGGTACCCTGCACAGTATCTGGGGTGGTTTGTACATGCTCGATGATCCGGGGGCAGCGTCGGTGCTTGAGCGGGTCGCCGGGTCTATCCAGGAGCGCATGCTGGATTCCAGGGAGGCACCGCCGGCCCAGGTCCTGGAAGCGCTCGCGGATGCCCTGACATCCCTTGAGTACTATATTGAAAGTATCGGCAAACAGGAGGATCGCAACGCTGATTTGTTGCGGCTGGCGGAGTCGTCTCTGGATGACGTGGGGCTGTAAGACAAGTGGCCTGGTGTCTGGAACCGAAAAACCCTGCGTAAGAGCAGGGTTTTTTATGGGCGAGTCCGAAAGGGCTGATCAGCCCATATTGAACAGTTCACCCAGTTTGGTTGCCAGCATCATGTCGCCTTCGGCGCGGAGCTGGCCAGCCATGAATGCCTGCATGCCAT
>CAZFPG010000466.1:0-2920 GCA_964521055.1 uncultured Marinobacter sp. | reverse complement strand
CCGGGATGCGCCAGCTTCCGGCAGCAGGCCCCGAACAGCTTCACTTGGCATTTCAGTGACCTGCGGGTAACGTGTCACCGTATCAGTGACAGACCGGAGTCGGCGGATTCGCACTATGAGCAGCATAGCAGACAACATCGGGACCGTAACCCGACGCATACAAAAAGCAACATTGAAGGCCGGCCGCAAGCCGGGATCGGTGAATCTGCTGGCGGTCAGCAAAAAGCAGCCTACCGACAAGCTCCGTGCTGCCTATGAGGCCGGCCAACGTGCATTTGGTGAGAACTATGTACAGGAAGCGTTGGACAAGATGGAGGCCCTTGCCGACCTGGATGCCATGGAGTGGCACTTCATCGGCCCGATCCAGTCGAACAAGACCCGCCAGATCGCTGGCGTATTTGACTGGGTCCACAGCGTCGACCGGCTCAAGATTGCCCAACGCCTGGACGAGCAGCGCGACAGCTCGCTAACGCCGCTGAACGTATGCCTTCAGGTCAATATCAACAACGAAGAGTCCAAGTCCGGCTGCTCACTGGAGGACCTCACCGAGCTGGCGGATGCCATTGAGGAGATGCCGAACCTCTGTCTCAGGGGCCTGATGGCAATTCCCGACCCGGACCAGCCGGAAGCCGAGCTACGCTCAAGCTTCCGCAAACTGGCCAACGCCCTGAAAAAACTCCGGCAGGCGGCACCGGCTTCCGGCCCCCTGGACACTCTCTCCATGGGCATGTCTGGTGACCTTGAGATGGCCATTGAGGAGGGGTCCACCTGGGTCAGGGTGGGCACCGCCCTGTTCGGGCCAAGGTAAGCGGAGGCTGATAGCCGCATATCCTGTTATCATCACCAGCAGATCGACAACTGACCACTACTGAATTCAAACGTGGAGTGAACCTTGAGCACATCACCAACGATTTCATTTATCGGTGCCGGCAACATGGCCAGTGCCATTATCGGTGGCATGCTGGACAACGGCTTCAAGGCCGCCAACATCTGGGTCAGCGCCCCCGACGACAGCCACCTGCAATCCATCCGCAAGCAGTTTGGCGTCAGCGTTACCACCGACAATCGCTACTGCGCCCAGCAGGCGGACATGGTGGTTCTGGCGGTCAAGCCCCAGGTCATGGCCGATGTCTGTTCCGACATCGCGCCCGTGGTGCAGAATACACGCCCGCTGATGGTGTCCATCGCGGCAGGCCTGGAAGCATCCACCCTGGACGAATGGCTGGGCGGCGGCCTGCCCCTGGTGCGGGTGATGCCGAACACACCGTCGCTGGTGGGCAAGGGAGCAGCGGGGCTCTACGCCAATGACCAGGTCAAGGACAAGCAGAAGGCCATGGTGGAGTCGGTCTTCAACAGTATCGGTTCGGCCCTGTGGGTAGAAGAGGAATCGCTGCTGCATGCGGTCACTGCGCTCTCCGGCAGTGGCCCGGCGTATTTCTTCCTCATGCTGGAAGCTCTTGAGGAAGCCGCGACCGAGGCGGGCATCGCGAGCGAAACCGCACGGGCCCTGGCGATCCAGACCATGGCCGGAGCCGCCGAAATGGCCGGACGCAGCGAACATGACCCGGGCCAGCTCAAGCGCAATGTCATGTCCCCCGGCGGCACCACCGAACAGGCCATCCACACCTTTGAAGAAGGTGGTCTCCGGAACCTGGTGAAGAAAGCCTATTCCGCAGCCTACAAGCGCTCCGGGGAAATGGCCAAAGAACTTGCCAAGAAACAGTAACCGATAACGGGAGACACGGCTTCATGCTGGCTGACATTCTGATCACTATTCTGCTCATTGCCTCGACGTTTTACCTGACGGTCGTGTTGCTGCGCTTTCTGCTGCAGCTGGCAAGAGCCGACTTTTACAATCCTATCTCGCAGTTTGCAGTCAAGGCCACCAATCCCCTGCTGCGCCCGCTGCGCCGCTTCATACCTGGCTGGGGCGGCATTGATGGTGCAGCCCTGGTGCTGGCCGTCATCATCCAGGCCATTACGTTTTTCCTGATCCTATTCGCCCTGAACGGTGGTGTGCCGAGCATAAACCCGCTCACCCTGCTGAGCTGGTCGATACTCAATGTGCTGGACCTGATCGTCAAGATCTACTTCTGGTCCGTCATCGCTGTTGTGGTGGTCAGTTGGATCGCCCCACAGAGTAATCATCCTGCCATCCAGCTCGTAGCCCAGATCACCGAGCCTGTTATGCGCCCGGTTCGCAGTGTGATGCCATCCCTTGGCGGGCTGGATCTGTCCCCCATTATTGTATTCCTGATCCTCAACGTGATTTCGGTGGTGATCGATCACATGAAGGTCGCGGCCGGCATGGGGTCCATTGTCGGAATGTAGACTACATCCCAAAAAAACATTCCGTTACACATCCGGACAATTATACAACCATCCTGTGCAGCTGGTTCATCTCACTGAATCAGCTGCATTTTTCATGTATCATCCGTCGTGCTGCAGTACAGACCCTTGACCGGACTCGCAAATTTCCCAGGCAGGTACGGTAACATTAGCTATATTTTCGACGCAGCTTTGCCCAACCAACAGCCAACGCAGTCGCCCGGAAGTCGAGCAGAAGGATGGTCCGATGAACAAGCAAGGTACCCTGTCCCAACAGGTTGAGGCCTATCACGGCTGGAAAAAGGAACTTATCCGGCAGATCGGCCGGTATCGCCTCTGGCTTCAGGACAACAACCTGTTTTCGGATGATGTCAGCAACCGCATCCGCCATGGGCTGGAACTACTGATTGAAGACGAGCTCACTATTGCCTTTGTCGGTGAATATTCCCGTGGCAAAACCGAGCTGATCAACGCCCTCTTCTTTTCCGAATACGGCCAGCGCATGCTGCCGTCCCAGGCCGGGCGCACAACCATGTGCCCCACCGAGCTGTTTTTCGATCGCACATCAAACAGCAATTATCTGCTATTGCTT
>CAZFPG010000465.1:0-2923 GCA_964521055.1 uncultured Marinobacter sp. | reverse complement strand
TTCGCCGGTTTCCCCGGTTCGAATCCGGATGGCCTGCTCCAGCTCGGTCACGAAAATTTTGCCGTCACCAATTTTTCCGGTGTTGGCGGCCTTGGTGATGGATTCGATGACCTGGTCCAGCAGGTTGTCGCCGATAGCAACTTCAACCTTGACCTTGGGCAGAAAGTCCACCACGTATTCTGCGCCACGGTAGAGTTCGGTATGGCCCTTCTGGCGACCGAAGCCTTTGACTTCAGTGACCGTTACGCCTTGTACGCCAATCTCGGATAGTGCCTCACGGACATCATCCAACTTGAAAGGCTTGATGATCGCTGTCACAAGTTTCATTGCTTTCTCCTTGGTAAAGCCGTCTCAACGCCTGGAACTCGCCGGTCCGTTGTTGAGGTCGGGATGCTGCCACCTCGCACACCAATTGTGCGGATTGCGTACAAGGCTTTTAGCATCGTGTGTGCCAACGCAAAAAATAAGTTTATTATCAGTGTCTTGAGTATATGCTGATCCAAAATGGATCGTCAGGCTGCACCATTTTGAGGCCTGCCTGCTTTAAGCGAACCATAATGATGCACGGGTCAGGTGCAATCATTATCAGGTCCTGCAACCGCATTATACTGCCGATCGGGTACAGTATGGCAGGGCAGGCAATGTGTTACACTTCCGACCTTCGTACCGGTGCCAGTTCCGGTACGGGTTCACGATATTCAGAGCCAACGAGGTGAATTGTGAAAGGTCCGCAGGATTTCTTTACCCAGCTTCAGGGCCAGTTTGGCCAGTTTGTTCCCGATATGGCCCGGGCCGCCCGCGAAGACTTCGAGGCCCAGGCACGTGCAACAGTGATGACCGTGCTGTCGCGCCTTGAGCTGGTAACCCGTGAAGAGTTTGATGCCCAGCAGGCGGTCCTGATGAAAACCCGGGAAAAGGTCGAGGCGCTGGAAAAGCGCGTGGCCGCACTGGAACAGCAATCCGGGAACAATTGACGGGCAGGAAGTCCGTCAGGCGGCCGAGCCGCGAATGCCCATAACCATGGAAGGTTGTTATGTTTGCCGTAGTCCACACCCGCGCCAGCATTGGCGTATCCGCACCATCCGTTACCGTTGAAGTCCACCTGTCCGGCGGCTTGCCGGCGCTGTCCATTGTGGGGCTGCCGGAAACCGGCGTTCGTGAGAGCCGGGAACGGGTTCGCAGCGCGCTGCTCAATGCCGGCTTTGAATTCCCCGCCCGCAGGATAACCATTAACCTGGCTCCCGCCGACCTGCCAAAGGAAGGAGGCCGTTTCGACCTGCCCATCGCGTTGGGTATCCTTGCAGCATCAGGTCAGATTCCCGCAGAGAGCCTTGCGCCATACGAGTGCGTGGGGGAGCTGTCACTTGATGGTGCACTGCGTCCACTCAAAGGTGTGCTTCCCGCGGTATTGGCTGCGCGTAAGGAAGGCCGCCAGTTGCTGATTCCCCAGGCCAATGCTGGCGAAGCCGCTCTTGCCAGCCAGGACGATGTGCTGCCTGCCGGGCACTTGCTGACGGTGTGTGAGCATCTCTGTGAGCGGGCACGCATTTCACCAGTGCCGGCTGCCATTGCGGTCGAGGGAGTCGGCACCGGCCCGGATCTGGCGGATGTGCGCGGCCAGAATGTAGCGCGCCGGGCTCTGGAGATTGCAGCGGCGGGCGGGCACAACCTTTTGATGTTTGGTCCGCCGGGAACCGGCAAGAGCATGCTTGCCAGCCGCCTGCCGGGGATCCTGCCGCCGTTGATCATGGAGTCCGCCCTGGAGGTGGCCAGCATTCATTCCGTGGCAGGGCTGCCGATACAGGACGGGGACTGGTGCCGGCCGCCCTACCGCGCGCCACATCATACCGCTTCGGCCGTCGCCATGGTGGGCGGTGGCAGCAGTCCGAGGCCGGGGGAAATCTCGTTGGCGCACCGTGGCGTACTGTTTCTTGATGAGCTTCCGGAGTTCGAGCGACGGGTGCTGGAGGTGCTGAGAGAACCCATGGAGTCCGGCGAAATCGCCATCAGCCGGGCGGCACGGCAGGTAACCTTCCCGGCCCGGTTCCAGGTAGTGGCAGCCATGAACCCATGCCCTTGCGGGTACCTGGGGCACCCCTCGATCGAGTGTCAGTGTACGCCGCAACAGGTGCTCCGTTATCGGGCAAAGATTTCCGGGCCATTGCTGGACCGCTTTGACCTGCATGTGGAAGTGCCGGTGCAGAGCGGTGAGGTGCTGATGCAGCGTGAAGGCGATGGTGAACCCAGCGCTGTGGTGCGGGAACGTGTGAATCTTGCCCGGCAGCGGCAGGTTCAGCGTGGGGCTGTGAATTCCGCCCTCGGCGGTAGCGAGCTTCATGACCATTGTCGGGTGGATGAGGCTGGCGAAACCATGCTGTCCGCCGCCATGGAGCGGCTGGGACTCTCTGCCCGGGCGCTGCACCGAATTTTAAGGGTGGCGCGAACCCTGGCTGACCTGGAGGGGCAGGAGCGAATCGGCAATGGCCATCTGGTGGAGGCCCTGGGTTACCGCAAGCTGGATCGTCAGCAGACACGGAATGCACAGGTCTCCGTGTGACAGTAAAGAGCCATTCAGGGGGCTGACGGGTATGGAAACCTGGCTGTATAGTGGCGTCTGAAACAAGTCACTCTGGTAAACTGTCGATATAACCCATTGAAGATGAACCGCGATAGGGCGGTTGAGGACGTCAGATGACCGATCACAACGATGTTTCCGGCGATTCACCTGTAACCACAAAACGCGGCGTGCGCAGTTTCGTACTGCGCCAGGGGCGAATGACGGAAGGCCAGAAAAAAGCCTACGATCGCAGCTGGCCCAAGTACGGCCTGACCCGCGAGCAGGGCATGATTGACCCGCGTCAGGTATTCGGGCGGGACAACATGCTCAACCTGGAGATCGGGTTTGGTATGGGCAAGTCTCTGG
>CAZFPG010000464.1:0-2933 GCA_964521055.1 uncultured Marinobacter sp. | reverse complement strand
CCAGTGGCGTGGCAAAACTGGCGGAGGCCGCCATCATAACGGTGATGACGTAAGGTTCCGGGGCAATACCAAGGGATGCCGTCATGGACAACACAATAGGCAACACCAGCACCGCCGCTGCATTATTGGTGATCACCTCAGTGAGAACCGATACCGCGAAATACACCAGCAAAACCGTGAGCAGCGGGTGGCCACTGCTGACATCCAGTATCTCCCGGGCAACAAAGGCGGCGGCCCCCGTTTCCTGTAGCGCCGCACCCAACGCAAACGAGGCGGCAATTGTAAGTATCACGGGCACGTCCACCGCCTTCTGCGCCTGGCCGACAGAGCAGCAGCCGCTGAGGATCATCAACGCCGCCCCGAGCAGTGCGGCATTGAGCATACTCAACACACCAAGGGCTGCCGATGCCACCAATACCAGCAGTATCCCCCAGGACAGATAGGCCCTGTCATGGCGGGGGGTTTCCGTTTCCAGATCGTTGATCAGCAGGAAGTCCTTGGCGTAACGCTGACGGCTGACAAATGCCGGGCGGGCTTCCAGCAACAGGACATCCCCCGTCTTCAGGCGAATATTGCCCAGGTTGCCAGACACCCTCTCACCACCTCTGGCTACCGCCAGCACCACCGCACCGTAACGGTCACGAAAACGGGCATCACGGATCGTCTGGCCAAGCACTTCCGACTGCGGTGACAGGGCCGCCTCCACAAGCCGCCGTTCCGCACGATCCTTACTAAGACTGGGTTCGTCATCATGAACCGACGGCACTATGCCATTGATGCGCAGCAGGTCGGATATGGCCTGGGTATCGCCGGCAAACACCAGCCGATCACCGCCGCGCAGGCGCTCTTCCGAGGGCACAGCGGTGACCACACTGCCATCCCGCTCGATCTCCACCAGATAAAGCCGTTCCAGTTCCCGCAGGCCAGCCTCGCCAACGCTCTTGCCCACCAGCGGCCCGTCGAAGGCAACGGCAACCTCCAGGGTAAACTCCCGCATGGAGCCGAACTTCTGCTGATCCTTACGGTCCGGCAGTACCCTGGGAAGCACCAGCAGCATCACCGCCAGGCCAATCACCGCTACAGGCAATCCGACGGCAGTAATGGAGAATATTGAAAACCCTTCTTCCCCGGTCAACTGCTGGTACTGACCGTTTACCACCAGGTTGGTGCTGGTACCGATTAACGTAAGGGTGCCGCCAAGGATGGCGGAATAACTCAGGGGAATCATCAGCTTCGAGGGCGATATACCGATTTTACGGGACCAGGCGTGAACCGCCGGTATCATGGTGGCAACCACCGGGGTGTTATTGAGGAAACCACTCAGCAGTGCCACCGGAAAGGCAATGCGGGCCTGGGCCGAGCGTACCGTACGGGGAGACCGCAACAGGTGATGAACCACCAGGTCCACGCCACCGGAATGATGGATACCGGCGGCCACAACAAACATGGCAACAACCGTAATCAGGCCGGTGTTGCTGAAACCGGCCAGGGCCTGGTCGGCGGTGACAATGCCACTGGCACTCAGCACAATGAGCACGCCCATCATTACAAGATGGGGGCCATAGCGCCCGACACTCATCAACAGCAACGCCACGCCCGCGAGGCTTAAAGCAAACCAGCCCTGCCAGTCCATCTGGTGTTCCCTTGGATAAAAGGCGCAGGATACCGAGTTTGCCGAAGACTTAGAAAGAATAAAGGATGCTTTTTAAAGCACTGCCAGGAATATAGTCAGAACTCCTACCAACCCTCAGTGGGCACACCGTGCTCTTCAAGGTAATCGCCGTGCTGCTCCAGGTAGCGTTCTGTTCCGGCTGCAAAGTCATCGGGATCGCCCCCTGTCTCCGTGGCCTGCATGCGCATCACTTCAATTTCATTGCCAATCTGGTTCAGAATCCAGACCACCACTGTGCCGCCAGGTGCCAGGCCGATGGTCATGGTATTTCGCGGCCCAGTCCGTACGCTGCCTTCCGTTTTGTATGGCGCAGGCTGACGCATACGATCCAGAAGGTCCTCGGGTATCCGGATGATTTTCGCGTAGTATTTTTGCTCCGCGAAGGAGAACCAGCGCAGACCTATAAGTTCCGGGAATGGGGCCGCCCTTCCGCCTTTCCCGGAGGGTCCGTAGGAACCAGCCCAACAGCAGCCGACTGTACCCGCCGGCTCACGCCAACTACGCTCACCAGGCTTTTCCAAAAACATATCAACAACCCACACTTCGTAGTGCTTAGGCGCGGCTACCGATACGCGCCAATAATCCTCTTCTTTTTCCAGTGACGCACAACTACTTGCCAACAGTGCTAGACCGAACAATCCAATCATTCTTAAGATCATTTATCCTCCTGTTGCGGGTATACAAGACGCTCGCCGGAGGACACGGGCTTGTGAGGCCGCAGAAAACGGAATAGCCTGATTCTGGCCGGCAAGCCGGCGACCAGGGTTTCGAAACTGTTGTAATGTGCAGAGTAATGTATATAGCGCTGGAGAAGCATTTCCAGGTCATCGCTGCCTAGTGAGGGTGTGTTACTTCCAGCAAGAACCTGATCTATCAATTGGCCATGAATATCGGACAGTTCCGGAGGCAATTCGAAATCACGCCGATCGGGAATATTCTTTAGTGGTAACCCGGCTTCTACTGCCAACCGATGCATTAATCTCAGTGGAACCCTCGAATACTCTCCTCTAATCTGCCTTACCATTCGCACAGCGAGGTCGACCTGTCCGTCGGGCACCGGATGCGCCTGGCGATGCGTAAAGATCTCAAGAACCGGTTTACCTTCGGGCCCCAGATCCGAAGGGCGCGCGTACAACTCGGTGGACTGTCGAACTGGTAGACTGTGTTCTCCAATCCAACCTTCTGCGTCTACTTCCTTGCGAAGCAGTTCCAGCCTGTCCCATTCCATGGTCTGGTCAGGCCGGGATAATCGGGCCCGATC
>CAZFPG010000463.1:0-2954 GCA_964521055.1 uncultured Marinobacter sp. | reverse complement strand
CCCTCGGCAAGTTCAACGGCACCATCGGTGTTTCCTGGGTCAAGACGCTCCCTGAAGAGAGCGGGCTCGCCGTTTGCACCTTCACCTATGAAATAGGCGGTGCTTTTAAACAAATAGATCGACGCATCGTCGTCATAATCCCCGTCGAACTTTTCGTTTACCGGTGTTTTATTGCCCGGCGAATTTCCGGAACCTTTGGTGAGCGTGCTACCGGTTTGATTGGTTTTCTGAAACAGATCACCCCCACTGCAGTCTCCGGCTATAACCAGCAAGATCGTATCCTGAGCTATGTCAACCACACCTTTCGTGCCAAGGGTGTTCGCATTCGCGGTGGGATCGATGTCTAGCTCAACCGGCGATCTTTCCCCCGAGTTCACGATAAGAAAGTCGGTCCCAGGCAACATCTGATCTTTAATCTCGCCCGGAATATCATCCCCATTTCCGTTGCTCCAATTACCAGTACCCGCCGTGAGCGTGGTAATCTTAAAATCATCGCCGAGCCCTGTGCCACCAGCTTCCCAACCGACCAGTGGACGACCGTCGTAGGCAATTTCCTTGTAATCGTCGTCCTCTTCGTCGAGCTGGTTAAAGGGCTCGCCAATCAGACAACCAAAATGACCAGCCATTCTGGCTTCATATTGAAGAGAGCCAAGAGTATATCGGATGTTTTCCTGCACCTTGCCCAACGAATCATTCAGGCGATAGGTCTGACTTGAGCCTAAGAAAATCTGGACAACACCCAACGTAAGAACCAGCCCAAGTGCCAGGGCAATCATCAGCTCGATCAGCGACAGGCCTGACTGAACACGAGGCGAGTGCGAATTCTCAATGGAAAAATTCATAGCGCTACCTCCAGGGTCAACTCGCCTTCATCAAGATCCTCAACTTCCTCTCGTGGGCTCCAGGTAATGTCCACCCTCACTACATTACCGTTAACGGCTATTTCACCGTTTCCGCTCGGCAACAGACATGCCAGCGCGTTGCGCCATTCGTTCAGGTCATCCGTGGCCACGCCCCCGTTGGTGATTGCGAAGTCTGTGACACACGCAACAGCATCCGGATCGGTTAGCACATAAGCGGTCCGGTTCGGGCGGTTCGCACGGATCCTCTCGACAATATCTTCTGCGAGGAATATCGCCTGGGTACGGGCCTGGCTTCCTGTCGTCTGCTGCAGGCTTGCGGTTTGCAGGGACGCCATCCCCAAAAGGCCTATTGCGAGAATCAACAGCGCGACCAGAATCTCGATCAGGCCAAAGCCATTTTGGTGTGTAACCGGCAGTGTCGACGAGCGGTAACTAACCATTGCACGGTTACTCATGTGCAGTCCCCCTTCTGAATCGATGCGCGCCCGGACAAAGAAACGCTCACCACGCGACGCTTGTCTACAGCACCGGTATCACAGCTCTCCGGCTCAATGCTGATCTGAAAGGCGGCGTTGGTCATCTCACCGCGAGCATTAAAGGTCAACGTATTAGCTGCGGCTGCATAATCCACCTGCCCACCGTCGAATTGCCGTAGAATGTTGGCGCCAGAGCAATTTGCACCCAAGTGCACGCACCACCCCGCATCAAACCCGCCCGACTTCGCGCTCAGTGACACATCATCACCGACCCGGACCGCTTCACTGCGGGCGAAACTAATTGCAGAAAAAAGGCGGTTGGATTCTGTAGCCAGGCGGTTATTCTCTATGACTTGCTGGAAAGACGGCACAGCGACCGTTGCCACAATGGCCAAAACGGCAACAACCACCATCAACTCAATGAGAGTAAAACCTCTTTGGGCATTTCGGTCATTCATGACAGCATCCTAAATTCGTCTTAATGAAGCATAGAAGAGCCAGCATTTGCTTTCGAGGGCATAGCGACGAGCGGCAACAAATAAAAGACAGGCGGTCTTTAATGTCACCATTTTGTGCAGAGGGTCAACTTTTGGGAAGGGCAGCCCCGTCAGACAGCGGGGCTTGTGTCTATTTCAGGATACTTCCACCACATCAATCCGCAACTCCCGCGGCATGGAGAAGACGATATTTTCCTCGCGGCCTGATATTTCCTCAGGCATATCCCCTCCAAGATCCCTTAGCCTGGAAATCACATCATTCACCAGAACCTCCGGGGCAGAGGCCCCAGCCGTTACACCAATGGAGGTTTTGCCTTCCAGCCATTGCGGGTCAATCTGTGAGGCTTCGTCGACAAGATAGGCAGGGGTGCCCATGCGCTCGGCCAGCTCCCTCAGGCGGTTGGAGTTGGAACTGTTCGGAGAGCCCACCACCAGCATCAGGTCGCAGTCGCCGGCGAGCTGCTTTACCGCGTCCTGGCGGTTCTGGGTGGCGTAACAGATATCATCCTTACGGGGGCCCTGGATTTCAGGAAACTTGGCTCTGAGGGCATCAATCACACGGGCGGTGTCATCCATGGAAAGCGTGGTCTGGGTAACGTACGACAGCTTCGAGGGATCTTTTACCGCTAATTCGGCAACGTCTTTCTCGTCTTCCACGAGGTAAATCTCGCCGCCATTGCTGTGATCGTACTGCCCCATGGTGCCTTCCACTTCGGGGTGGCCATGGTGTCCGATCAGAATACATTCACGCCCGTCACGGCTGTACTTCATCACTTCCAGATGCACCTTGGTAACCAGCGGGCAGGTGGCATCAAAAACCTTCAGTCCCCGCCGCGCCGCTTCATTCTGAACGGCCTGGGACACACCATGGGCACTGAAGATCACCAGCTTATCGTCCGGCACCTCTTCCAGTTCGTCGACAAAAATAGCACCACGCTCACGCAGGTTATCCACCACAAACTTGTTATGCACAACCTCATGGCGAACGTAGATAGGCGCGCCGAACACATCCAGGGCCCGGTTCACAATTTCGATTGCACGGTCGACACCAGCACAAAAGCCACGAGGGTTAGCGAGTCGAATTTGCATAACACTTTTGCCCTGCGATATTAAACAAA
>CAZFPG010000462.1:0-2957 GCA_964521055.1 uncultured Marinobacter sp. | reverse complement strand
TGTTATTGTCGGCTTGATATACTTTTTACAAAGTCCAGACAGGTTACAAGGTTATGGCCGAGGGCACCAAGCACCCCCAGAAACTGTTGTTGTTCTATCTGACGAGCCATAGGCCTTTTGGCCTGGGCACCCTGAAGATCCGCGAGATCATGCCGTTTGTTCCGCTGACAAAGCTGCCCCATAGCCATTCGGCGGTGGTGGGCACCATGAGTTTTCGGGGTTCGGCGGTACCGGTGATTGATATGGCGGCGGCGGTGGGCTATCCGCCACTGACGGCGGAAGAGCGCAAGACAGCCTCCATCATCATAACCGACATCCAGCGCCGGGAAATCGGTTTCCTGGTACGCAGTGTGCGGAAAATCGTCGAGACGGACTGGAAGGATGTGATGTCTCCGCCCCAGAGCCTGGGTGACAGGGCCTTCATCACCGGCCTGGTGACCATTGAGGACCAGATTGTCCAGTTGCTGGATGTGGAGCTGCTGCTGGCGAGGGTGTATCCGGAGTCTGTCAATCCCCGTGAAGTGGTACTGACCGACGTGCAGCGGGAAACCCTGAAAGGCCTGAATATCCTGCTGGTGGACGATTCCCAGGTGGCGCGGAAGCAGCTGTCTGACGCCCTGGACAGCAAGGACGTTACCTATTTTGTGACCACCGACGGCCAGGATGCGCTGGACCTGATGATCAATGCCAATAACGATGGCAAGCCCATCGATATCCTGGTGAGTGACATCGAGATGCCGGGGCTGGACGGTTACGAGCTCACCTTCAACGTGCGGGATAACAGCTCCCTCAGGCAGCCCTACATTATCCTTCACACCTCACTGAACAGTGAGATGAGTGTGAGCTATGCCAAACAGGTGGGGGCGGACGAGGCCCTTACCAAGTTTGATGCGGAAGAGCTGCTGCACGCGATTCTCCGCGGCGCGGAACGGGACTGACAAGCCGCCCCCTAGTGTTCCCTGTCGGGCCTGGCCGCCGCGCCCAGGTTGTTCCTGCGCAGGGAGCGCTCCATTCTCCGGTCGTTTTCGTGCTGTTGGGATAATACGTTCTGGGCATACTGTATGTGCTGCCCGGCGAAATACCGTGCATCGTTGGCACGGCCCTCGATAATCGCTTCAAACAGCAGGCGATGCTGCTCCATCAGTTCGCCACGCGTCTGCTTCTCCCTTGCATACATGCCGTCGATATTGGTGATTACATTGGTCTCCAGCAGGCTGAACAGGCCCCGGATGGTATGCAGCAGGATGACGTTGTGGCTGGCTTCGGCAATGGCCAGGTGGAAACGTGCATCGGCCGCACCTTCCTCGCCCAGGTCACAGGAGCCTTCTGAGGCATAGCAGGCCTGCAGGGTTTCGTAGGCGGTTTTCAGATGGGCCTTGTCCACTGCCGTCGCACGGAGTGCAGCGTAGTAGGCACAGTCAGCTTCCAGGGTGCGGCGGTATTCCAGCAGGTCCCGCTGGGCATCCGGACGCCCTTCCAGCAGGGCGATCAAAGGGTCGGTAAAGCTCGAGCCCAGGGATTCCGCCACGTAATGCCCACCGCCCTGGCGGCTGATCAGCAGGCCTTTGGCGGCCAGCCTCTGTACCGCTTCCCGCAATGATGGCCGCGACACCCCGAATCGCTCAGCCAGGGTTCGCTCCGCCGGAAGCCGTTCACCCGGCTGCAGCGTGCCTTCCAGAATCATGTTCTCGAGCTCTTCAACGATGCTGTCTGCAAGGCGTTTTGGTGCAATCCGTCCTATGCTCATTGCGCTCCCAATATGGTCTTACCAATTGTCGATTATGACCAACAACTGGCGAATGATAACCTGAAAACAAGTAACCACGACTAATGTCTGAGCATTTTCCTTTGAAGTTGTGGAAAAAGTCACTTATCTTGTTTCTCCAAGCATTGTAAATTGGTAATACCAATTATCCAATATTGCTGATGGACAAAGTCCAGGAGTTTTAATGTCCCCCGATGCTCTCGCGGCCATAAAAGAGCTGATCCCGGCTGGCCGGGTCTATGACGACCCGTTGTCGACCCTGGCCTATGGCACGGATGCCAGCTTCTACCGACTGATTCCGGGTGTGGTGGTGAAAGTGGAGAGCGAGGATGAAGTGGTCGGGGTGCTGAAGATAGCCCGGCGCTTCGCGGCACCGGTGACCTTCCGGGCTGCCGGTACCAGCCTGTCTGGACAGGCTATCAGCGACTCCATACTGCTGGTGCTGGGTGATCGGTGGAGGGACCACGAGATTCGAAACCAGGGCCGCCAGATTCGCCTGCAGCCAGGCATTATCGGTGCCCAGGCCAATGCCTGGCTGGCGCCCTATGGCTACAAGATTGGCCCGGACCCCGCCTCCATCAATGCCTGCAAGATTGGCGGCATTGTAGCCAACAACGCCAGTGGCATGTGCTGCGGCACCGCCCAGAACACCTACCATACCCTCGCCAGCATGCGGCTTGTGCTGGCGGACGGGGCGGTGTTGGATACCGAGGACTTCGCCAGCGTAAAAGTCTTCCAGTCCAGCCACGCGGGGCTGCTGGCGGAACTGGAGCAGCTGGCGGCCGAAACCCGGGCCAACACCGAGCTGGCAGACCGCATCCGCCACAAGTACCGGCTGAAAAACACCACCGGCCTGTCGCTGAATGCCCTGGTGGATTACAGCGATCCGATGGATATCCTGACCCACCTGATGGTGGGTTCCGAGGGCACCCTGGGGTTTGTCAGCTCGGTTACCTATAACACCGTGCCGGATTACCCGAACAAGGCGACTGGACTGCTGGTGTTTACCGATGCGGACAGCTGTTGTCGTGCCGCCGCACTGCTGCGCTCCCAACCGGTGGACGCGGTAGAGCTGCTGGACCGGCGCAGCCTGCGCTCGGTTCAGGACAAGCCCGGCCTCCCGGAGTGGATACACGGTTTGTCGAACGATGCCTGTGCTCTGCTGATTGAAACCCGGGCGCCTGACCAGACC
>CAZFPG010000461.1:0-2970 GCA_964521055.1 uncultured Marinobacter sp. | reverse complement strand
CTGGCGGATTCTTGCCAGCCGGGATATGGTCGAAGTTCATGTGCGATCCTTCTTGAAGTGCGTTTAACTGCGTTTAAAAAGTGGGCGCAATTATACGGCACAATTAGTGTGGATCGAAACTAAACGTTGGTCTGTAGCTTTCTGAAGCATATTGCCGCTTCCTCCAGGCTTTGCTAGTTTTCAGGCTAGGACTCAATGAAACTGAATCCGTTCTCAAGGGACATGAGGATATGATGCCAAAAAGGAATGGTTGGGCGATTGATCTTTCTGCGTGCCAGGTTTGGCACGAAAGCGGGCTCTCGATAACGTTTGAGGGTAACCCGGGCTCTTCTCACTTCAGTGGCTCCCCTTGCCGCCCCGAAGGTATTTCCAACCACCGGTTCATTGCACTGGTCCGTGAAGGCTTCGAGCTATACCGGCGCTGTTGTGGCAACGCGCAGGAAGATGGCCCGAAACCGGATGTTCCGCCACCCCGTGGGCGCACGCCCATCATTATCCGGCGCCGTTCCCGCCGAATCCTTCCCCATTCCCCCGATACTCAATGATCGAGTGTTGGTCTACTGACAAAGGACGTTGCTTATGCTGGGTTCCACAGGCCTACAATTCACCATGGGCGTTGGTGAGTTGCCCGAAGACACCTTTAGTGTGTACGAGTTCGATATCGCTGAAGCCCTTTCAGAGGTATTTGCGCTCAACCTGACAGCTTTCAGCAGAGCTAGCCACGTTGCGCCTGCGGAAGTGTTGGAGCAAGAGGTAACCCTCCGAATCTATCAGGATGGGCAGTTGTTGCGCCAGTTCCGGGGGGTGGTGGCGGAGTTTTCCCGTGGTGCGGCGGGCAACCACCGAACCCGTTACCAGATGGTCATCAGGTCTGCCTTGTGGCGCCTTGGTATCGGCCGGAACAGCCGGATATTCCAGCATAAGGACACCGAAGCGATTGTGCGGGTGTTGCTGGATGAATACGGTGTGGCGGGCACACGTTTTAACCTGGTTCGAAAACCGGAGGAGCGGGACTATTGTGTGCAATACCGTGAGCCTGACCTTGCCTTCCTGCAGCGATTGGCCGCTGAGGAAGGCTGGCATTTCCGTATGGAACACGGCAAGGAAAACTCTGAGCTAGTCATTGCCGACCATCACCGGGACTCACTGAAGCTGGACAATGCCCCCTACAATGCCATGGCCGGGGGTAGTAGCCGGCAAAGCTGCGTGTACCGGTTTGATACCACCGAACGAGTCGGTGTTGCCGGGGTAGCCATGAAAGACTACACCTTCCACAACCCCGCCTATGGGCTCGACCATATGGAAATGGCCTCGGACCTTCAGCATCAGCGGCCGGACTACGAACACTACGACTACCCGGGCCGATACAAGCAGGACGCCAGCGGCGAACCTTTCGCCCGGGCCCGGCTTGATGGCCTGCGACGAAATGCGAGCATCGCCAGTGGTGAGAGCAACCGGCCGGACTTCACGGCGGGAGCCCGCGTTCCGCTCGAAGACCACTTCGATGAGGCCGCCAACACGGAATGGTTGCTGACTGGCGTGATACACCATGGCATCCAGCCCCAGGCCCTGGAAGAGGAGGCCGGCGGTGAACCAACGACTTATCACAATGAGTTTTCCGCCGTACCAGCCACCGTAAACTGGCGCCCCCCTAACGATACCTGCCGCCCGGTGATGGATGGCCCCCAAATTGCCAAGGTAACGGGGCCAGTTGGAGAGGAGATCTATTGCGACGACCACGGCAGGGTCAAGGTATGGTTCCCCTGGGACCGGTATGGCACCGATGATGAGCACAGTAGTGCCTGGTTGCGTGTCAGCCAGGGTTGGGCTGGCGGCCAGTATGGCTTCATGGCGCTACCCCGTGTGGGCCATGAGGTGATTGTCAGCTTCCTGGATGGTGACCCGGACCAACCCATCATCACCGGCCGGACATATCACGCGACCAACACGCCACCCTACACTCTGCCCACAAACCGAACCCGAACCGTACTCAGGACGCAGACCCACCAGGGTGGTGGCTACAACGAACTGAGTTTTGAAGACGAAAAAGACAAGCAATTGGTTTATCTCAGGGCCCAGAAAGACCATGAGCTGGAGATCTACAACGACCAGAAGTACTCCGTTGGCAACGACCGTGAAAAACACATCGGCAACGACCAGCGCCTGAACGTAACGCGGGACGAAGAAGTCGACATCGGCCGCGACCAGAAGGCCACCATCGGGCAGGACCAGACCCTGGACGTTGGCCGTGACCGGTTTACCAATATTGGCCGCCACTATCGCCTGGAAGTGGCCGACCGCCGCCACGAGTTCAGTCGCGCCAATCACGACCTGGAAGTGGGCGGCCATTATACCCAGAAGGTGCAGGGCAAGGTGGTGGTGGAAGCAGGAGAGAGCGCGCTGATCCATACCCGGAACCTGACCCTTACAGGCAGTGAAAGCGTTGTTATCCAGGGCCCGGGCGGCAAGATCACCATTGGGGCCGGCGGCGTTACCGTGGACTCCCCATCCATCAAGTTGAACGGCCCGGTTGCGGTGTCCACGGGGGCTGCGTCACAAATCAGGACCCTGGAAAGTGCGGCGCAAGAAGGAACGCCACTGGTGGACATCTGTTCGGCGTGCGGAGACGGGGCATGAGCAACGAACAGCGCCGGGAGGCCTTGCTGGACACTGGTATCCAGTGGCTGGTACTGGACGCCGCCAGTTGCCCGGAACCCCTGTGGTATGCCCGGGGAGCGGGCGCGCCGCTACAGTCCCTGTTCAGGCAGCAGGACGAAGAACTGGCCGATAGTGGCCCATGGCTGATCAGGGCAGACGACTACCCCGACCTTGTGGATACCTGCCTGCAAAAGGACCCACTTGGCCATGCCAGCCTCTGGTGTGCCAGTTCCCTTGACCAGAAAGAACTGGTTAGCCAGCTCAGGGCCAGGGTATACGCCGAACTGCCAAGCGGTGAGACAACCCGCTTTC
>CAZFPG010000460.1:0-2989 GCA_964521055.1 uncultured Marinobacter sp. | reverse complement strand
AGCGCTTTCGATGGCGACATCGGTTCCGGTGCCGATGGCAAAGCCGACGTCCGCTGCAGCCAGGGCCGGGGCGTCATTAATGCCGTCGCCCACCATGGCCACGGTGTAGCCCTTGCCGCGCATTTCGCTGACGATGCTGGCCTTGTCTTCCGGCAACACCTCGGCGCGGTAATCATCGATCCCGGTTTTCTGGGCGATGGCTTTGGCGGTGGCGTCCACATCGCCGGTGACCATCATGACCCGGATGCCGGCGTCGTGCAGGCGGCGGATGGCGTCCTTGGAATCCTGCTTGACGGCATCGGCAACACCGATGACGCCTACGGCCTGGTTACCCAGGGCCAGGAACAGCGGGGTGCCGGCTTCGGAGGTAATGGCATCCGCTTCCTGCTGAAGTTCTGCCAGGTCTACGCCCTCGCTTTCAAGCCAACGGCGATTGCCCAGCCGCACGGGTTGCCCGTCAAGCTCGCCCTTCACGCCCTTGCCATTAAGAGCTTCAAAGCCGGTGACCTTTTCCGGGCTGGCGCCTTCATCTTTGGCCTTTGCCATAATGGCTTCCGCCAGCGGATGTTCCGAGTGTTGCTCCAGTCCAGCGGCCAGGGCCAGCAACCTGCCGGTGTCGTTGTCAATGGCATGGAAACGGGTGACGGCGGGGTGGCCCTCGGTAATGGTGCCGGTTTTGTCCAGTATCACCAGGTCCAGCTTGCCGGCGGTCTGCAAGGCATCGCCCTGGCGGATCAGCGCACCGTATTCCGCAGCCTTGCCGACACCCACCATCACCGACATGGGGGTGGCCAGACCCAGGGCGCAGGGGCAGGCTATAATCAGCACGGTGGTGGCCGCGACCATCATGTGCACCACCGCCGGCTCGGGCCCGACGTTGTACCAGATCAGTGCAGACACCACGGCAATCAGCATCACGGTGGGTACGAACACCGAGGAAATCCTGTCCGCCAGGCGCCCGATGGCGGGCTTGGAGCCCTGCGCCTTCTTGACCAGGCGGATGATCTGGGCAAGGGCGGTTTCGCTGCCCACGCGGGTGGCCTTGTAGATAATCGAGCCATGGGTATTCAGGGTACCGGCAGAAACCTCGTCGCCCTTGCCCTTGCTGACAGGCATGGGTTCGCCAGTGAGCATGCTCTCATCAATGCGGGTAGTGCCCTCGGTGATTTCACCGTCCACCGGCAGGCTCTCACCGGGACGCACACGGATACGGTCACCGGCTTTCACCTGTTCTACCGGCAGGTCCTGCTCCTCGCCATTACGGATCACCCGCGCGGTTTTCGCCCGCAGATCCAGAAGCCGACGCACAGCTTCCGAGGTTTTGCCCTTGGCCCGAAGCTCCAGCGCCTGGCCCAGGTTGATCAGGCCGATAATCATCGCCGAGGCTTCAAAATACACATGCCGTGCCATTTCCGGCAGCGCATCGGGAACACTGGCCACCACAATGGAATAAACCCAGGCGGTACCGGTGCCCAGGGCAATCAGGGTATCCATGTTGGCATTGTGATGGCGGAACGCCTTCCAGGCGCCGGTGAAAAAGTGGCTGCCAGTGGCAGCCATCACACCCAGGGTGAGAATGCCCAGGGTAAGCCAGGTCACCTGGTTGTCTTCGGTCACCATCATGGAGCCGAAACCCATGCCCCAGATCATCAGGCCAAGGCCCAGGCCCAGACTGACGGCCATCTTCACCAGTAGCGTCTTGTACTGCTTGCGATCCTCCTCCTGCTTGCGGTCATCCGCCGCATCCGGATCCTCGATCACGCTGGCGCCATAGCCGGAGCTCTCTACCGCCTTGATAAGCGCCTGTGGGTCCGCATGTCCGGTTGCGGTGGCGGTATTGTCCGCCAGGTTCATATAGGCACCGGTAATGCCGTCCACCGACTTCAGTGCCTTTTCAATGGTGTTCACACAGGAGGAACAGGTGGCGCCGGTCACCGCCAGGTGGATCTGATCACCGTCGCCGCTGGCCTCACCATCACCGGTGTGCTGCTCTGTCTTGTGCCCGGTTTCACGGTGGCCGTGCTCGACATCGGAATGGCAATGGTCATCCTCTTGCACCGACTCCACGGAGGACTCGTCCAGAGGCACAGCCGGGTAACCGGCCTCCGTCACAATACGGGCTGCTTCACCGGTATCAACGCCCTCGGGGAGGGCAACTGTCTGCTCCTCCAGATTCACGTTAACCTGATCCGCACCGCCGACCAGCGGCTCCAGCGCGCCACGAATCTTGCGAACGCAGCTCTGGCAGGATGCGCCTGAAATCGACAGCGCCGGGTGTAACGCGGTTTTCTCATTCATCAAGCATCACTCCTCAATCACTGGCTCGGGAACCGATTCGTCCCAGTGTTCAATCAACCTGCAAATGGTGTGACCATCCGGAGTCCCGTCCGGCATCTTTTGCCAGGCAGAAAGCGCCGCGGTCATTCGGTTGCGAAGTTGCTGCAGCTCGGCGATCTCACGTTCCACCTCCGCCAGCCGCTGCTGAAACACGTCGCGAACCATGGGGCAGGGCGAATAATGATCCTCCGCCTGCTCCAGAATCTGCCGGATTTCCGGAAGTGAAAAACCGAGTTGCCGCGCTTTGCGGGCAAACCGCAGCCGCCGCAGATCCTCGGCATCGTACTGCTGATAGTTGTTGTCTGGATTCCGGGTGGGTTTCAGCAACCCCTCACGGGTATAGAATCGGACTGTATCGGGGTTGACCCCCGCTCCCACCGCTAGTTCTTTAACTTTCATAAGCAGCATCACCAACGATAAGTTTGATCGAGTGGCTGGGTGGAACCGTCTTCCGAAACTGTGCGGAGCCAGGGATGGCGGAGCCCAAGCGTACATGGATGTATTTACAGCGTGTTTCGGAAGACGGTTCCACCCAGCCACGGTTGGCACCGAAGCATGAGTGCAATTGGAACCATAGGGACAGACTAAAACCTGTGAGCTACTCACAGGTCAAAGGTTTTTTTCAGGAAGAGGTGTTTTTTGCGCGAAGGAA
>CAZFPG010000459.1:0-2991 GCA_964521055.1 uncultured Marinobacter sp. | reverse complement strand
CCGGAGGTGGTGCGTTACTTCCTGGTGTCCAGTCATTATCGCAGCCAGGTGGATTACTCGGAAGAGAACCTGGCGGAAGCGGGGCGCACCCTGACCAGGCTGTATCATTCGCTTCGCGGACTTGTGCCTGCCAAGGATGTGGCGGAGACGGACCATGACCGGCGCTTTGCCGAGGCCATGGATGATGACTTCAACACCGCCGGCGCCATGGCTGTGCTCCATGCCGTCGCCAATGAGATCAACCAGTTGCGAAGGGATGGCCGCGATAGCGAAGCTAATGAACACGCCGCCGTGCTTGTCCGGCTTGGTGGTATTCTCGGGCTGTTGCAGCAGGATCCGGAAACCTTCTTCCAGGCCGATACCGGCAGCGAACTCAGTGCTGACGAAATCGAAGCCATGATCCAGGCAAGGGCCGACGCGCGTAAGCAGAAGAACTTCGCCGAGGCAGATCGTATTCGTGACGAGCTGGCGGACAAGGGCATCATTCTCGACGACAGCCGTGAAGGCACCAGCTGGCGCCGGGGATAACTTACGCTCCACCGAAAGTCGGGTTGTAGGCGCGGGAATGACCTTGTAGGGAATTTCCCGTACAATACCGCCCTCGAATTATAACGGCCCTTCCGGGGAAACCCGCTGAAAGGGCAGGGAATACAGTAACCCACTGAGGCAAACAACGATGACAGAACGCGTACAAGTCGGCGGCCTTCAGGTCGCGAAGAACCTGTTCGATTTCGTTAATAATGAAGCGATTCCGGGCACCGGTGTCGACGCTGATAAATTCTGGGCCGAGTTCGACAAGATTGTTCACGAACTGGCGCCCCGCAATAAGGAATTGCTCGCCAAGCGTGACGCCATCCAGGAGAAGATGGATGCCTGGAATCGGGATCACAAGGGCCAGAGGCTCGACATGGCCGAGTACAAGTCGTTCCTGAAGGACATCGGCTACCTGGTCGACGAGCCGGGTGATTTCAGGATTTCCACCTCCAACGTTGACCCGGAAGTAGCCACCATGGCTGGCCCCCAGCTCGTGGTTCCGGTGATGAACGCCCGTTTCGCCCTGAACGCGGCTAACGCCCGTTGGGGTAGCCTGTACGACGCACTCTACGGCACAGATGCCATTTCAGAGGAAGACGGTGCCGAGAAAGGCCGTGGCTACAACCCGGTGCGTGGCGCCAAGGTTATCGAATTTGCCCGCAACCTGCTGGACAGCTCTGCGCCCCTGGCTTCCGGCAGCCATAAGGATGCCGCCCAGTACCTGGTTGAGGGCGGCAAGCTGGTGGTCAAGCTGCAGAATGGCAAATCCACTGGTCTGAAGGACGAGTCCGGTTTTGTCGGCTACACCGGTGCTGCCGATGCGCCCACTGGCGTGTTGCTGGTGAAGAACGGCATGCATTTTGAAATCCAGATCGATGCTAGTCATCCCATCGGCAAGGACGACGGTGCCCACGTCAAAGACGTGCTGATGGAATCCGCCCTGACCACCATCATGGATTGCGAAGACTCCGTTGCTGCTGTTGATGCGGACGACAAGGCACTGGCCTACCGCAACTGGCTCGGCCTGATGAAGGGCAACCTGGAAGAAACCTTCGAGAAAGGCGGGCAGCAGATGACCCGCAAGATGCATAGCGATCGCGCATACAACAAGCCGAGCGGTGGCGAGTTGGTGCTCAAGGGCCGCAGCCTGATGTTTGTGCGTAACGTGGGCCATCTGATGACCAATCCGGCCATCCTGCTTAAAGATGGCAGCGAAGTGCCGGAAGGCCTGATGGACGGGCTGGTGACCTCGCTGATCGCCATTCACGATCTGAAGGGCACTGGCAAGCTGCAGAACAGCACGACGGGATCTGTCTATATCGTCAAGCCGAAGATGCATGGCCCGGAGGAAGTGGCGTTCACTAACGAGTTCTTTGGTCGTGTGGAAGATGCCCTTGGCCTTCCCGCTTTCACCCTGAAAGTCGGCATTATGGACGAGGAGCGTCGTACAACGGTCAACCTCAAGTCCTGTATCCATGCTGCCAGGGAGCGCGCGGTGTTCATTAACACCGGCTTCCTGGATCGCACCGGTGACGAAATCCACACCTCCATGGAGCTAGGGCCGTTTATCCGTAAAGGCCCGATGAAACAGGCCGCCTGGATCCAGGCCTATGAGCAGTGGAACGTGGACATTGGCCTGGAAACCGGTTTCCGTGGCGTTGCCCAGATTGGTAAGGGCATGTGGGCGATGCCGGACCTGATGGCTGGCATGCTCGAAGCCAAGATTGGCCACCCGAAAGCGGGCGCCAACACTGCCTGGGTTCCATCACCGACTGCTGCCACCCTGCACGCCACCCATTATCACCAGGTGAGTGTTGCGGACATCCAGAAAGAACTGGAAAGCCGCCCGCGCGCCAACCTGGACGATATCCTGACCGTGCCGGTCATGGATGATCCCAAGTCCCTGTCCGCTGAAGAAATCCAGCAGGAACTGGACAACAACGCCCAGGGTATTCTTGGCTACGTGGTTCGCTGGATCGACAGTGGTGTGGGCTGCTCCAAGGTGCCGGACATCAATGATGTCGGCCTGATGGAAGACCGCGCCACACTGCGTATCGCCTCGCAACTGCTCGCCAACTGGCTCTATCATGGCATCTGCACCGAAGAGCAGATCCACGAGACCATGAAGCGCATGGCGGCGGTTGTGGACCGCCAGAATGCCAGCGATCCGTCCTACCGGAACATGGCGCCGGACTTCGACGGCAGCATTGCCTTCCAGGCTGCCATGGATCTGGTTCTGAAGGGCCGTGAGCAGCCCAACGGCTACACCGAGCCGCTCCTGCATGCCTATCGCCTGAAGGCGAAGGAGAAGTACGGGCAGTAAGCGCCCGGCCATCAGAAAACCCCGCACACGCGGGGTTTTTTGTGGGTGGGGTTGGAGTGGTCTGCTTTTGTCGGATTAGGCTCAAAGAGCCGTAATCCGACAACCAAACTACCTCCTCAATCCTTATGCAGTTC
>CAZFPG010000458.1:0-3006 GCA_964521055.1 uncultured Marinobacter sp. | reverse complement strand
AGACGTCCAGATCCTGCCAGCGCTTGAGCATGTCCGGCTCACGCTTGGCGAGGTTACCGCGCATGGGGAAGGCGGTTTCAGGCAGATTCAGAGTGTGCTTGTAGTCGCTCATGGTTATGGTGCGTAGCTCAGGTTGATAAATGTCGGTCAGTGTCCGCTGGCTGAAGAGCCATGGTCTGCAATCCAGGCCCGGGCATGGTCAAAATCACGGGCAATCTGCTGTTTCAGGTCATCCACCGAGTCAAATTTCACTTCGTCCCGCAGGGCATGGCGGAAAACCACATCAAGCCGCTGGCCATAAAGTGTGCCAGCAAAGTCAAACAGGTGCACTTCCAGCGACGGCTGCTTGCCATCCACCGTGGGGCGCAACCCGATATTGGCAACGCCGTCGAATACCCGGCCGTCTTCCAGGGTGGCACTGACCACGTAAACGCCTTTCAGCGCCGGCATCTGGGGCAGCAGCACGTTTGCGGTTGGTGCGCCGATCTGCCGGCCGAGCTGGCGCCCGTAAACCACCCGCCCGCGGATGCGGTAGGGATGGCCCAGCAGCTCTTCGGCCTCCTCTATCCGGTTCTCTGCCAATACGTTACGAATCCGGGTGCTGCTGACACGCTCGCCGTTAACGGTGACCGTGCGGGTATTTTCAACGGTGAATCCACGCTGTTCGCCAACTTCCCGCAGCAACTCAAAGTCACCTGCCCTGTCGCAACCAAAGCGGAAATCATCCCCCACCACCAGGTGACGAACGCCGAGCCCGTCGATCAGTACATCCTCGATGAACCCCATGCCGGAATAGCTGCGGAATTTCTCGTCAAACCGCAGGCACAACACGATATCAATGCCGGATGCCAACAGTGATTCGAATTTCTGCCGGAATGCCGTTAATCGTGGCGGAGCCTCCATGCCCTGGAAAAACTCTCGGGGCTGGGGCTCGAAAACCATGACGACGGACGGCACTCCAAGCTCAAGGGCCTTCTCATGAACCTGGTCGATAATGGTCTGGTGCCCCCGGTGAACCCCGTCGAAATTCCCGATAGTTGCAACGCACCCATTCGCCAGCGGCCCATCGGCCTGCTGTGCAAAGTTTTTCAGGTTGGTCAGGCCCCGGATCAGACGCATGTAAAGCGAACCCTTGTTTGCCAGCGGTGCATGGTTTCACTGGTGAGAAAACGCGCGCTTATAACCTACCTGTGGCGGAAATGTCTTACCCGCACCCCGGCCAGTGCCAACACAATAAAATACACTGCCACGCCCGCGACTACGAGAATACCCATATCGGTGGCCCGCTGAAGGCCGCCGGCACCCAGCCACTGATCCACCGGTGGCTGCAACCACAGGATTGCTCCGGCCAGCGCCCCATTGGCGAGCCCGATCTGCATCAGAAACCGTGGCCAGCCCGGTTGCCACTTCCAGGCACCATCCTTTATCAATCCCCGCCACAGCAGCCCCGTGTTCAGCCACGCAGACAGGGATGTAGCCAGCGCAAGCCCGGCGTGCGCCAGGGGGAAAATCAGCGCCAGGTTAAGCACCATATTGGCAACCATTGCGATAATGCCGATCTTGACCGGAGTCTTGGTATCCTCGCGGGCGAAATAGCCCGGCGCCAGTACCTTGATCAACATAAACGCCAGCAATCCTGCGGAATAGGCACGCAGGCTCTGCCCAGCCATGACCACATCACGATCAGTGACTTCCCCATAATGGAACAGGGTTGCGATGAGCGGTTCCGCCAGCAGCGCCAGAGCCAGCGCGGCAGGCAGGCCGATCAGCAGAACTGCCCGCACGGCCCAGTCCAGCGTCGCCGCGAACTGGTCCGCAGACGCAGCCGCATGTTTGCGGGACAGGCTGGGCAGAATAACGGTGGCGATAGCAATACCGAACACACCCAGGGGTAGCTCCGACAGCCTGTCGGAGTAATAAAGCCAGGAAACACTGCCGGTCTGCAGAAAGGAAGCGAGCACGGTATCCAGTAACAGGTTGATCTGGCTGACCGAGACCCCGAACAATGCCGGCACCATCAGCTTCAGGATACGGCTGACGCCTTCATGCTTGTAATCCACCTTTGGTCGCGGCATCAACCCCAGTTGCATCAGAAAGGGGATCTGGAAGAACAACTGCAATGCACCGGCAATGAATACGCCCCAGGCAAGGGCAATAATGGGCGTTTCCATTAGCGGGGACAGGAAGATGGCAGCGCCGATCATCGCCAGGTTCAGCAGTACTGGCGTAAACGCGGGTATGGCGAAGCGATCATAGCTATTGAGGATACCGCCGGCAAAAGCCGTTAACGAGATCAGTAACAGATACGGAAAGGTGATCCGCAGCATGTCGCTGGCCAGGCCGAACTTCAGGTCATCATCCAGAAAGCCGGGCGCAAAAACAGCCGTCAGTAGCGGGGCGCCCAGCATGGCAACGGCAGTTACCCCCAGCAATACCAGTCCAAGGGAGCCGGCGACCGCATTGACCAGGCGCCGGACCTCAGTAACGGACTCCTGTTGCCGGTAGGAGGAAAGCACGGGCACAAAGGCCTGGGAAAAGGCCCCTTCGGCAAACAGACGGCGCAGGAAGTTGGGGATCTTGAAAGCAACAAAGAAAGCATCGGCGCTGGCGCCGGCGCCAAAATAGCGGGCAATGACCATGTCCCGGACCAGGCCAAGGACGCGTGACAGCATGGTCATTATGCCGACAAGCCCTGATGACCTGAGCAGCCCCGGCGGTTTCGGCAATGCTTTCTGGGTTTCTGTTTGTTCAGGTTCGGATGACATTCGTGGCCTGGACGATGATTCGGTAGACTCTGGACAATTCGGGAGCGCAATAGGCTAGGTTTCGGTAATTCCCTAGGACCTGAAGAGCTCTCCGGCGATGAGCGGCGAGTTTACCACAGGCCTTGTGAATACCGGGATGAAATAGCGTTGAGTCTTGACATTTTGGGACGTTGGCGGCATAGTTCCGCGTCATTTATTTCGACGCGCTGCGTGCCACGCTGGCCGAAGCGTGGTCCCAGGG
>CAZFPG010000457.1:0-3016 GCA_964521055.1 uncultured Marinobacter sp. | reverse complement strand
CAGGCCGCGGCTTGGCGTGATATTCAAGGGCTGCTTCTTTCAGATCTTGAGACATTGCCACTGTTCCGTGTGTCACGTTTAAGAGGTAAAAGCCGCCGGGGCCTGCCCAACGGAGCGCGACATTATGGCGTGAAGGCTGGCATCAGACAAGGGGCCACTGACCATTTAGCGATCAGTCAATAAGTCCTTTTGCCTACACGCCCATAACAACGGCGCCTGTCGGGATAACCGACGGATACAAAAAAAGCGCCTCGAAAGGCGCTTTTTCAGATCAAAACCCGGATCAGGCTTTCTTTCCACCGATGCGGCCACCGAAACGCTTCTGGAAGCGATCAATACGGCCACCGGTATCCATGACTTTCTGCTTACCAGTATAAAACGGATGGCACTGGGAGCACACATCCAGCTGCAGATCCTGGGTGTAGGTCGAGCGTGTCTTGAATGTGTTACCGCAAGAACAGGTAGCGGTAATCTCTTCGTACTTGGGGTGGATACCTTCTTTCATGGCGAACCTCGGTCGGGTCATGCCGCTACCTGATCACGGGAGCTCGAAATGCTCCAGGTGTCAGGCACCGCATGTTTGAATCAATTGAGAAGACGGGGCACAATCATGCCCTGCCGGAAACAGACCGCGAATCTTACTTGCAATTGCGGTATCAGGCAAGCCCCGAACCGTCTTATCATCCCGCCCAGACACGGGACACGCCGGATTGCAGGCAGACAAAAAGGATAGGCAGATACCGTGATACCCTCACCCCCATGGAGCAGCATGTGCCCCGAACCGCGCGCATAGCACTGAACCGCCCTCTCCGGCGGCTGTTTGATTACCTGGTACCGGAACACATCACCCTGCAGCAGGGCCAGCGCGTGACGGTACCCTTTGGGCGGCAGTCGGCAACCGGACTGGTAGCAGACACCGACGTTCGACCTCCGGAGGGAATCACCCTCAAACCGGTTCAGTCAGCCTGTGAAGAGTGGCCCGCCCTGCCAGCCGAAACCTTCCGGCTGTTGAGTTGGGCCTCGGACTACTACCAGCACCCTCTCGGCGAGTGCCTTTTTACGGCACTGCCACCGGCCCTTCGGCGCGGAAGACCGGCAAAAGAAAAACAGGAGTCTTACTGGCAGGCTTGCGGAGACCCAGCGGTGTTACCTGGCAACGCAACGCGGCAGAAAGAACTGCTGGCCTGGCTTCAACGTCAGCCACGAAGCGTCAGCAGCAAACAGATCGTTCAGGCAGGTTTCACCCATTCACACATCAAAAGCCTACATGCCAAGGAGCTGATTCGCGAAACAGCGCAGCCCGGCCCCACCGGCATAACCGAGGAGCTCCGCAACCGTATCCCGCAGCTGTCGCAGGCCCAGCAGGAAGCGGCTAATCAGCTTCCCATACCGGAAAACGGCTTTGCCGCATCGCTGCTGTTTGGAATCACCGGAAGCGGCAAAACCGAACTGTACCTTTATTACCTGAAGCACTACCTGGGCGACAGCGACCAGGCATTGGTGCTTGTACCGGAAATAAACCTGACGCCTCAAACAGTTGCACGCTTCCAGCATTACTTCGGCTCCCGCATTGTTGTATGGCATTCCGCTCTCAATGATGGAGAGCGGCTGTCCACCTGGCTCAAAGTCCGCAGTGGCGAACCGGTTATCATGATCGGAACCCGTTCAGCCGTGTTGCTGCCATTCACCGGCCTTAAAACGATCATCGTGGACGAAGAACACGACAGCTCCTACAAACAGGGAGAAGGTTTTCGCTACTCGGGACGAGACACCGCTGTCTATCGCGCCCACCTCAACAACTGTCCCGTCATTCTTGGTTCGGCCACACCGTCCATGGAGTCCTACCATAACGCCCTTACCGGCAAGTACTCCCTGGTAAGGCTGGAAGAGCGGGCGGGCAAGGCCAGACCACCACAGATCAAACTGCTGGACATCCGCAGTCGTCCGCTGGAAGGCGGGCTATCCCGCCCTGCCCTGCAGGCTATCGAAAAATGTCTCCAGGACGGACAGCAGGCGCTGGTATTTGTGAACCGGAGAGGTTTCGCACCGGTCATGATGTGCTTTGACTGCGGCCATATGGTTGAGTGCCCGCGATGCGACACGCGGCTTACCTACCACCGCCGCGATCGCGCCATGCGCTGCCACCACTGCGATTTCCAGGCAGCAGCCACGGAACACTGCCCCAAGTGCGACAGCGACGCCTTCAAGCCGGTCGGCCAGGGCACCGAGCGTACAGAGGACATACTCAATACCCGGTTCCCTGACACCCCCGTCGTGCGGGTGGACCGGGACAGCACCCAGCGCAAGGGCAGCATTCAGGGCATCCTTGAAACAGTAAACAGTGGGCGCCCCTGCATCCTGGTGGGCACGCAAATGCTGGCAAAGGGGCACGACTTTCCCAATGTAACCCTGGTGGTTGCGGTGAATGCCGACGGCGGGCTGTTCAGTGTAGACTTTCGCGCCCCTGAGCAGCTGATCCAGACACTTCTGCAGGTCAGTGGCCGGGCAGGACGGGGAGAAAAGCCCGGAGAAGTGCTGATACAGACGTGCCACAGTGACCACCCACTACTCCGCTCACTGGCGGAGGGTTATTACCTGCCAGTCGCTGACCAGATGCTGGCAGAGCGGGAAACAGGACAGCTGCCACCGTATCGCGCCATGGCCATCTTCAGGGCAGAAGCTGAGACCATGGAAAAAAGCTTGCAACTGCTGGACACCATCAAACCACAGGCGCTCTCCAGCAGTGTTGAAATCTGGGGCCCCCTTCCCGCCCTGATTGCTCGAAGGGCCGATCGGCACCGGGCGCAACTGGTTCTGCTCTGCCATAATCGTAGGTACCTGAACCGACGGTTGGCTGGCATTTGCCAGAGTCTGGACGCGAGCAAACAACCGGCCGGGCTGAAATGGATGATTGATGTGGATCCGCAGGAGACCGGATAATCACTGTCAACCGGACTCACGGCTTTTGCTTGCAGCCACACTTTCCGCGATAATAGCGCCCTTCGATTCCCCGACG
>CAZFPG010000456.1:0-3025 GCA_964521055.1 uncultured Marinobacter sp. | reverse complement strand
GCCGTCCATTCGCTCGAAGGCAATCAGATTGCCGGACTCATCCGTAATGGCGATACACATGGGTACGCCGATTTCCCGCGCCTTTTCAGCGGCGCCTTCGATCAATAGCCTGGCGTCTGCCAGGTCGAGCCGTTTAACCGTCAACATCAGAGTTTTCTCCTTTCTTTAACCGTAAACCAGATTGGGCAGCCAGGTGACTACGCCAGGGATGAGTACACAGATAAACAAACCGAATGCCTGGATGGCAAGGAATACCAAAGACGACTTGAAAATCGTGCCCATGGTGATATCCGGCGGGCATACCCCGCGAATATAGAACAGCGCGTAACCGAACGGCGGGCTGAGGAACGACATCTGCATATTCACCAGATACAGCACACCGAACCAGAGCACCACGTCGGATCCTTCCACGCCGGGCAGTCCGAACAGCCCGGGGAATTCCAGTGCTTCCACGATAGGAATAAAAATAGGCACTGCCAGCAGCAGGATACCCACCCAGTCCAGAAACATGCCCAGAACCACCAGCAGAACCATCAATAACAGAAGGACCGCGTAGGGTGACAGGCCAATGCCCAGGATTGACTCGGTAATGAAGTCCTGGCCGCCCTGCAGGATATAGAAGCCCACAAATACCGAGGCACCGAACATGATCCACAGCACCATGGCCGAGGCCTTGGCGGTGGTTACCGAAGCATCCCGCAGTGTGGCGATGGTAAACACCTTGTGCTTCATGGCCACCAGGATTGCCCCGAAGGAACCGATACCCGCCGCTTCCACCGGCGTAGCGATGCCGCCGAAAAGCAGCCCGAGCACCAGGAACACCAGCACCAGCGGTGCGATCAGATCTTTCAGCAGCAGCAGCTTTTCCTTCAGGCCGATCCGCTCGCTCTCCGGCACTGGCGGCCCGAGTTTCGGATTTATTTTTGCGCGGATACCCACGTACAGGATGTACAGGCTGGAAAGAATCAGGCCTGGCAACACTGACCCCAGATAAAGCTCACCGACCGACTGCTGGGCCACTACCGCATACAGAATCGCGAGGATTGACGGCGGAATCAGAATACCCAGGGTACCACCGGCCATGATTGAACCAAGCGCTATCTTCTGGTCATAACCACGCTTGAGCATGGCCGGCAGCGCAATAATGCCCATGGTGACCACCGCCGCGCCGATAACCCCCACCATGGCGGCCAGAATTGTCGAGGCCAGAATGGTCGCAATGGCGAGGCCGCCACCAAGACCACCCATCCATTTGTAGACCACATTGAACATCTCTTCGATCAGACCTGCCCTTTCAAGCATCGAGGCCATGAAGATAAACAGCGGTATCGCCGCCAGATCGGAGTTGGTCATCATCGGGAAGATGCGGCTGGGGATGATGTTCAGCATCATCGAGTCGCCCACCAGATAGATGAACATCACACCCAGGCCACCGGTCACGAAGGCCAGAGACAGACCCATCATAAACAGCACAGCCAGGGAGCCAAACATGATGTAGGTCAGTGGTCCAATGCGGACATCGGACAGACTGCCAGAGAATTTGAACAGGAATTTGTCATCGCTGAAAGGGTCGTAAAACAGGATGTTGATGACTTCCACCAGCATCACGAAAGCAAGAGCCACCGTGCCGATGATCATCAGCCATGTGCCGAGCTTGCCGGTCAGGGAGCCACGCCCCTGTGTGCTTGCGATATCCGTACTCATGCGTGTTGCTCCCGGCCAAGTTTGATAAACATCGAGATATCCTTCATGAGCTTGGCCAGGCCAGCCAGGAAGAGCAGCGCCGACCCCAGCAACATCACACCTTTTACAGGCCAGTAGTGAATGCCCCAGGTTTCAACGGTTCGCTCATCCATCGAATAGGAGTTCTCAAAAAAGGTCCAGGAGGTAATCATCAGGGCAATTGCAAACATGAAGAAGAACATGGACGTGAAAATATCCATTCCCACACGGCCCCGGTCGGGCAGGAAGTTATAGACCACGTCGACCCGCACATGGGCGCCGTGGAGTAACGCAAAGGCGCCGGCCAGCAGGTATTGCATACCAAACAGCAGAAAGCTGGCCTCGTGAACCCAGACGGTGGGCTGGTTGAACGCATACCGCATGACCACTTCAAAGAAGTAAAAGACCACCGCATTCACAGTCCAGAAGGAAATAAACACACCGGATTTATCGCTGATCCAGTCCACCGAATTGGTAAACCAGTTGCCGGCGTTGGTGTAATCGACGGTTTTTTTCAGTTCTGCTTCGATTTCCTGAAGCTTTTCGTTGGCCTCGGCATTCTTGTCGACGGCTTCCACGCCGCGCTGCGCCAGCCAACGGTCCAGCACCATCATGATCAGTGGCATCACCGCCAGCCAGCCCCAGTAGAACCAGTGGGGCATCACAAAGCCGAACGCACTCAGGTCAGACATGTTGTTATCACCTTAATCACAGAGCGGGGAAGGAGGAGCGCGCCAACGGCCCGCTCCCTGCCCTTCCCCGTGATCAGTTTTGTTATGGTTATTGAGGCTTACATGCCTTCGATGTCTTCCGGCTCCAGGTAACCGACAGTCTCGTTCATCATGTACTCGAGCTGGATATCCAGAATTGCCCGGGCATCGTCGTTCTTGCCGGCCCAGTTGAACCAGATGGGAATAGCGGCCTTCCGGAACTCCTCCATATCAGCCTGGCTGAGGCGTGTAACGGTCGAACCGTCTTCCTTGAACTTCGCCATGGCTTCGATGTTGCGCTCCTGAATGGTCAGGTAGTGCTTCTGGGAGTAGTTGCGAACCTCGTCCTCAACCAGCTGCTGAAGTTCTGGGTCCAGAGCATTCCAGGCACGCAGGTTCACGGTCAGGTCCATCAGGTCCACCGGCTGGTAGATGGACATCACGCCGGGAGGTCCGAACATGATGTAGTCGGTCACCTGGGAGAAGCCCAGTTCGTAGTTCACCGCAGGGCCGACGAAGTCCGCCGCATCAATGGTGCCTTTCTCCAGAGCCGGGAAAATATCCGAGCCTGGCAGGCTGACCGTCGACACCCC
>CAZFPG010000455.1:0-3049 GCA_964521055.1 uncultured Marinobacter sp. | reverse complement strand
GGGTCAGACCCCGGGGCCGGCTCCGGAGCCGGCCCCTAAAAACCCACGCCAACCCCCAAACTCAGTCACATCCCGAGCCCCCTCAAAGCCATACCCCTCGCAGATAAACCCATTCACCCAGCGGCCATCCGCGAGCTCCACGTTGCCGATGCCCAGCGGAGCGGGGATCAGGTCCACGAAGGAGCCGAATGCCGAGGCGGGCATTTCCCAGACTTCCACGATGATTTGCTCACCTTCGCCCGGAGCCACCCGCTTCAGGCCGGGTTTGGGCGGGGTGGTGTTGGGCAGGGCGTAGAGCCGGTAATTGGCGGAGGTGGTGGTCTGCTCCAGCAGTACGGAATAGCGCTCGGTAAGCTGGGTATTCAAAGGCATGCCACTGAGGTGGGCGCCGACCACGGCCACCTGCACGGTGGGTGTGGAAATCGCCGCTCCGGGTGTTTCTTCCGGTCGGGGCTTGTCGGTGGCGCCCAGGGGCGTGGGATGGGCATTCAGCCACTGGCAGGCCAGGTGCTGCAGTTCGGTGTCTTTCCAGGCGCCGCTGATCAGGGTGATGCCGAAGGGCAATCCGTCATCCCGGAAGCCGGCGGGGATGGCCAGGGCACTGAAGTCTGCCAGGTTCACGAAATTGGTGTAGGTGCCCAGTTGGCTGTTAAGGGTGACCGGGCCTGCGTTAACCGCTTCAATGGTCGGCGCCGTGGGTGCGGTGGGCACAAGCAGGGCGTCCACATCGGCCAGCAGCTCGTCAATCTGGCGCAGCAGTTCTTCCTTGCGGTACTGGGCCCCGAAGGTATCCGTGGCGGTGAACTTGCCGGCGTTGGCGATGATGCTTTTCACCACCGGGTTCATGTCGTCGCCATGGCTGGCCATGAAGGATTCCACCGCGGCATGGCGCTCCGCCACCCAGGGGCCTTCATAGAGCAGGGCGGCCAGTTCCAGCATGGGGCTGAAATCCAGCGGTACCAGCTCCACATCCTGCTGCCGCCAGAGGCTGAGGGCGGTATTCCAGGCTGCCTCTGCCTGCTGGTCACCAAACCATTGCGGGTGTTCCGGAATGGCCAGGCGTTTGAGCGGGCCCGGGCGGCGAATGGCCGGGCCATCCAGAGGCAGGGCGTAGGGCGCCTTGCGGGAGAAGGCATCGTCGGCATCGAACCCGGCCATGGCGTCGGCCACCAGCCCGGCGTCGTTCACCGTCAGCGCAAAAATGGACACGCAATCCAGCGAACGGCACGCAGGCACTACCCCGTGAATGCTGAACAGCCCCCTGGTGGGCTTCATACCCACCAGGTTGTTCAGCCCGGCAGGTACCCGGCCAGAGCCGGCGGTGTCTGTCCCCAGCGCAAAAGGCACCAGGCCGCGCGCATTAACGGAAGCAGAGCCGGAGCTGGAGCCCCCGCTGATCACCTCCGGTTTAAAGGCATTGGAAACCGCCCCATAAGGCGAACGGGTGCCCACCAGCCCGGTGGCAAACTGGTCGAGGTTGGTCTTGCCGATCAGCACGGCGCCCGCAGCCTTCAGCCGGGCAACCGCCGTGGCGTCCTCTTCAGGCGCATAGGCATAGGCCGGGCAGCCGGCGGTGGTCTCGAACCCGACCGCATCTATATTGTCCTTTGCCGCGAACGGAACCCCATAAAGTGGCAGGCGGCTGATATCGCCACCCACCTTATTAAGGGTGCCCGCCAGATCGAACAGGGCCGCCTCCAGTTGCGTGCTTCCTGATAGTGCAATC
Organism: uncultured Marinobacter sp.; assembly: GCA_964521055.1. Taxonomy (GTDB): domain Bacteria; phylum Pseudomonadota; class Gammaproteobacteria; order Pseudomonadales; family Oleiphilaceae; genus Marinobacter. Next base: position 1,323 of record CAZFPG010000455.1, on the reverse strand, counting down.
CAGGCGTTGTCGGTTTTATCCAGACCGGCCACCAATTCGCCCAGCAGTTCTTCGGGCTTGGCGCCCGATTGGTAGGCCTTTCGCCAGTCCTCAATGGTCCATCCGATTGTTGCGGGCATGGTTCTTCCTTATGTGCGTTTGCAACTTGTATACATGAGAAATGGCAATGCCCGTGCCATTCGGGAGGGGTTTGTGAATGGTCAATAAAAACAGTGAGATATCCAGGTATGGAAAGAAAAGAGACATTTTAAGAGTGCACTGTTGATGGGCGGATGCACCAGAAGGAGGCCTCCAAACCGAGGATTTGGAGGCTCCGGGACGGCAGAAGAGCGCCTATTGCAGCTTGTATACTAGATAAGTCGCTGTTTTTGATGGGGATTGGTGAAAGCTGGAACGGCAGATGCAAAGGCCCTGCTGCGTTTCAAGACCAACTGCACACACAAAACCAGAAAAGGACGCGCAACATGAGTATCAAAAAACACGTGAAACTGGGCCTCTCTGCGCTCGCACTTTCCATCTCTTTTAATTCCATGGCGGCGGAAGACCCCATCAAGGTCGGCATCCTTCACTCCCTCTCAGGCACCATGGCCATCAGTGAAACCGTACTGAAAGACACCGTTGAAATGCTGATCGAGCAACAGAACGCAAAAGGTGGTGTTCTGGGCCGTGAACTGGAAGCCGTGGTTGTTGACCCCGCTTCCGACTGGCCGCTGTTTGCTGAAAAGGCCCGCGAACTGCTGGCCCAGGAAAAAGTGGACGTGATTTTCGGCAACTGGACGTCCGTTTCCCGTAAATCCGTACTGCCTGTAGTGGAAGAGCTCAACGGCCTGCTGTTCTACCCGGTTCAGTACGAAGGTGAAGAATCTTCCGAGAACGTCTTCTACACCGGCGCCGCCCCCAACCAGCAGGCGATTCCTGCGGTGAACTACCTGATGAACGAAATCGGTGTTGAGCGCTGGGTACTGGCCGGTACCGACTACGTCTACCCGCGCACCACCAACAAGATCCTTGAGACCTACCTGATGGACCAGGGCGTGGCCAGGGAAGACATCATGATCAACTACACGCCTTTCGGGCATTCCGATTGGCAGAACATCGTCTCTGACATCAAGAGCTTCGGCTCAGCCGGCAAGAAGACCGCCGTGGTGTCCACCATCAACGGCGACGCCAATGTGCCCTTCTACCGCGAGCTGGGCAACCAGGGCATTTCCGCTTCCGACATCCCGGTTGTAGCCTTCTCCGTGGGTGAGCAGGAGCTCTCCGGTATCGACACCGGCCCGCTGGTTGGCCACCTGGCCGCCTGGAACTACTTCATGAGTGTGG
>CAZFPG010000454.1:0-3070 GCA_964521055.1 uncultured Marinobacter sp. | reverse complement strand
CGGCGGCGCTGGTGGCGACGGACTGCCCGTGGCGCAGGCGTTTGTCTTCGCGGTCGCCTTTGAGTTTTACGTAGCAGCGTTCGGTGGTGAGGGGCACGATGCGGGTGACGCCCATTTCCACGGCTTTCTGTACGGCGTAGTCCATGCGGTCGCCTTTGGACAGGGTCTGGCCGAGGACGATGTCCAGGGGGGATTCGGTGGTGTTCGCCACCGGGCTGCCAACCTGGACTGCCACCCGTTTTTTGCCGGATTCGGTGATGGTGGCCGGGTAGTCGTTGCCGTCGCCGTTGAACAGCAGCAATTCCTGGCCGGGCTGCATGCGCAGTACGCGGCCTACATGTTGCGCCGCGTTGTCGTCCAGGTCGGCAGTGGCTCCCTCGTTCAGGGGAGAGTCGGTGTAGATACGAGGGATGCGCATGGTGTGTTGGTCAGTCCCGTACTGCGATTTCGATGCCTTCGGTGGCCACCTGGGCCAGGTGGCGGATCTGCTCTTCGGTGATCACATAGGGTGGCATGAAATAGACCACGTTGCCCAGCGGGCGCAGCAGCGACTGGCGGGTGAGGGCATGCTGGTACACGCGGATGCCGCGGCGTTCCTGCCAGGGGAAGGGTTCCCTGGTGGCCTTGTTCTTCACCATTTCCACCGCCAGGGTCATGCCGTGCTGGCGGATGTCGCCAACGTTGGGATGATCGGCCAGGTGGGCCACGGAGTCTGCCATGCAGGCGCTCAGCTGCCTGTTGTTCTCGATGACGTTGTCGTCGCGGAAGATGTCCAGGGTGGCCAGTGCCACGGCGCAGCCGATGGGGTTGCCGGTGTAGCTGTGGCTGTGCAGGAACGCCTTCAGGGTTTCGTAGTCGTCGTAGAAGGCGTTGTAGACGGTATCCGTGGTCAGCACTACCGAGAGCGGCAGGTAGCCGGCGGTCAGCCCCTTGGACAGGCACATGAAATCCGGGGTGATGCCGGACTGCTCACATGCAAACAGGGTGCCGGTGCGGCCGAAGCCAACAGCGATCTCGTCGGCGATCAGGTGTACGCCATATCTGTCGCAGGCTTCACGGAGTTTGGTGTGGTAAATAGGGTGGTGCATTCGCATGCCGCCGGCGCACTGGATCAGGGGCTCCACCACGACGGCACAGATTTCGTCGTGCTTTTCCGCCAGCAATGCGTCCATGGACTCGAACTGGCGTAGGGCGTATGCCTCGTCGGTTTCACCAGGTTCCTTGTTGAAGGCATCCGGGGAGGGGGCGGTCAGCACTTCCATCAACAGTGGCTGGTAGGTGTCCTTGTAGAGGGACACATCGCCCAGGGCCAGGGCGCCCAGGGTTTCTCCGTGATAGCTGTTGCTCAGGTTCACGAAGTTTTTCTTGCCCGGTTTGCCGTGGTTCTTCCAGTAGTGGAAGCTCATCTTGAGGGCGGCTTCGATCGCCGATGAGCCATTGTCGGCGTAAAAGCACTTGTTGAGGCCTTCAGGGGTCACTTCAATAAGCCGCTCGGAGAGGTTCACCACTGGCTCGTGGGTAAATCCCGCCAGGATAACGTGTTCCAGCTCCCCGATCTGTTTCTGGATTGCGGCGTTGATTCTGGGGTTGGCGTGACCGAACAGGTTGACCCACCAGGAACTCACAGCGTCGATGTACCGGTTGCTTTCAAAGTCCTCCAGCCAGACACCCTCTCCCCGCTTGATCGGGACCAGTGGCAGGGTTCCTTCGTGATCTTTCATCTGGGTGCAGGGATGCCACACGGACTTCAGGCCGCGGGCGACGAGGTCAGCATTGCGCATGATAAATCTCCGTCAGACGCTCAGGTTGTGAATTCTCGGCGGTTAACCTGTGCGGATATTACAGTTAACAGCGGCTGCTGACCACTATGCCATCCGTCATTGCCCGGTGGGCCAATGTGCCCATGGCGATCCCTGTCCACAATCAGGTCATTCTTACTCGGAGGCCTTTATGGAACTGGAACTGAGACATTCTTACGATGCCAGCCTGGAACGGGTGCTGGGCGCCTTCTTCGACGAAACCCATATCAAGGAGAAGAACCAGCGACTGGGCTCCCGCAATGTACGGGTACCGGAACTGACCCGCGACGAGCTGTCCGCGAAAGTGGTGGTGGAGCGGGAAATGATGGCCTCCACCGAGGTGCCCGGTATTCTCTCCAGCTTTCACAAGCAGTGGAACCGGGTGCGCCAGGAAGAACACTGGTTCCGCAAGGACGACGGCGAATGGCACTGCGAATTCCGGGTGCGGATTGAGGGCGTACCGGCAAAGATCAAGGGCAACATGCGGCTTCAGGGCACCGACCAGGCCTGCATCAATTACGTAACGCTGAATGTCTTGTGCGAAGTACCGCTACTGGGCAAGAAGATTGCCCGGTTCCTGGCGGATGATTCCCATACCAAGATCGAGAAGGAGTACAGGATCACCCGCCAGTTGTTATGAGGCCGTGGGCCGGTACTTCTTGAAATTTTCTGCCTGTTCGAAAATCTCTTTGTAGACTTCATCCCGGTCAATGGGTGGATAGCCATGCTTTCCCAGCCGCAGGATGAGGTCCACCTTCAGTTCTGCCTTGATGTCCTCGCGCCGGTTCCAGTCGGTATACTTCATCTTATCGTCCACCACGGCTTTCACTGCCTCGGAAAGCGGGAGGAGCTTCTCTTCGGGATAAGTGAAGTCATACTTGGTCGCCAGATCCTTCAGGATGTCATAAAAGGCTTTGACTTCCAGATCGATTCCCAGCTCCTCAAAGGAGCCAACCTCATGTTTCAGTGACTGGATCATGCCCAGGTAGCGGTCGATAATCTCGTCGGTGAAATCCTCAACAACCTCCCCTCTCAAAACGTCCGCTTCCTTTCGTTGGTTGTATCTTTCCACCAGCACCTGAAGCTGCTTCGAGAAGTCGACACCACGGACTTTGTTGACCCTTTTGAAGTCCTCGATCGCTTTGGCGAGAAGCTGTTGGAGAAGTTTGATCTTGGTGTTGGGAAGTTTGATTTTCTCGATTTTGGCCAGATAGTCATCGTCGAAAATGTTTCGTGCTTCGGCGGCATCCTCGCCAAGCTTGAAAATTTCC